>NZ_CP137557.1:340000-640000 GCF_019249655.2 Segatella copri | reverse complement strand
ATCCTTCGGATTCTGGATGCTCAAGCCGTTTTCGTCAAGCGATACGCCCCGGGCTGAGGATGGAAGGCTCTCGATGCCCGCCTCTTCCAGTCGGCACATAATCAGCGCCAAGTCCTTATTGTCTATCGGCTTGAGCAGCACATCGAAGGCTTTCTTGCGAAAGGCAGGCAGGACAAACTTGTCGTATGCCGTATACATCACCACACGACAGTCGCCATCCGTAAAATCATCAATACGGTCAAGGAAATCCAAGCCTGAAATATCAGGCAACTGCACATCGAGAAACAACACATCAGGACGATGCTTGTTGACCAGTGCCAATCCGTCCAAACCGTTCAAGGCGACACCAGCCACCTCAATCTTATAACTCTTCAGCAGGCGAGCCTCCAAATCGTAAGCCGCCTGCTTGTCATCGTCTACAATAACTATTTTCATATTCCCCTTAGTTTACATCTTATTATATTATATAGATAAATTAATCTCGTCTGGTATACAGAAACTGGATTCGCAGCCCAGCACCTTTCCGTCTTCACCCTTGAGGTTACGCATAGAGAAGGTCATCTTGCTGCGATTGCGCTCGTTAATCATCGCAATGGTCTGACTGAGCACCGTCAGTCCAGTCCGCTTCTTACCCGTGCTTCGGATATCGAAACCCGGTCCGTTGTCGATGACGGAGATGGATGTCATGCCTTTCTGCCTGCGTTCTACCTTTACCTGCAGTCGCTTTTCGCCTTCCCATCCTCTCAATCCGTGAACCAGGGCATTCTCCACCAATATCTGTACAAACATGGAAGGCACATGCACCTTGTCGAGGTCGATATCCGGAGCCACCTCAAGCTTGAACTCGAAGTTGCCATCTACCAGAGGTCTTTCTACCTCCACATACTGCTTCACGAAGTCCAACTCCTCAGCCAGGCTCACATCCAGTCGGCACGACATATCGAGGTTGGCACGAATCAGCTTCGACAGGCGCATCAGTTCATCCGCCTCGGCATTGCCCGAATGCACAATCTTATTATTCAGCACATTGAAGACGAAATGAGGAGAGATGCGGTTGCGCACAGCCTCCATTCTGAGCTGCATGATACGCAACTTATTGGTCTCCATGCGCCGACGGTTCTGAATCGTCTTCATGATGAAGAACATGATAATCAGCAAGACGGCAGCAACAGCAGCGATGGCAAACATCTTCACCTCCTGCAGTTCCACATTCTTATGCTCCATCGCCAGGTCGTGGTGAAGCTTGAGGGTATCTCGTGTGAATCGCTCCATCACCTCGGATGCCCGCATGTTGATGCGGCGGTGTTCCAGGGAATCGTTCTGCTGCATATCTTCACGCAGGTTTTCGTATGCCTGGCGGTAATCTCCCATTGCCCTGTAGTACAATCTGAGATAATGATTGCGAATCTGACGCATGGAAAAGGGCATCACAGGCATATTCTTCTCGGAATCCAGAATGCGGGAAACTGCCTGCATATCATGCTTCTTCACAGCCAGTCCGATGCGGATGGTGTGACAATAGTAAACCGCTACGTCGTCTGCATTCTTACGCATATAAGGCTCTACCTCATCGAGATATTTCTCCGACTCAGCCAACTGGTCCAGATTGAGATAGACATCAGCCATATTGAGTTTACAGAGATACATATCGAAGGTCTCCGTTTTGCCACGCTTTTCCAGCAAATCCTTGAGGCGCAAAAACAATCGAAGGGAATTCTTGTAGTCCTTAGAATAATAATAATAATTTCCGTAGTTGTTCAAATAATAGGCTTGCATCGCTACAGACATCTGATTGAAATACTTCTCAGTCTGCTGATAATACTGAAGCGACGTATCAAAATCGTTGAGTTGCAAGTAGATGGTAGCCAATCCCAGATAGAGGGTGATATTTTCTTTCTTCGGCAAATTGAGCGAGTCAACCAGAAACAGCGCACGGCGATACCACTGGGCAGCCTCGGGCAACTGGTTCTGGGCAATATAGGCATCTCCCACATTGGCACATATCATAGGCGACTGGTCCTTGGTATCGCTGGCCAGCGACAGGCGATAGGTTTCCAGATAGAGTGCCAGCGCCTCATCTCCTTTCTTATGGAAGTTGTGGTAGTTGGCAGCCTGCGTGTTGTAGGCAAAGGCAAGCAGACTGTTGCGGCGAGGCGACTCGGGCTGCTGCTTGGCAAACTGGATTACCTTATCTATATAAGGAACCATGGAATCGGGTGTTGACGACAGGCAGAAGTACTTGCCCATTCGGGAATAGTACTCATAGAAGGCAAAGCTGTCCTCAGCCTCCTTCAAGCCCTGTTCTACCAACTTGCGAGCCAGTGGCGACTGTGCAGCAATGGAATCATCCACCTTCCGCAACGCCTCCCGATACTCGTCGGATTCTGCCGAACCGGCTGGCCGCTGGCAGGCAGCAACGAGAAGTGCTCCCATTACGAAACAGGAGCACCTCTTGATTAAGCAGTTGATCATTTTCTTTGTTTTCATCTGATTAGGTCTGATTGTATCTGATTGTATCTGACTATATCTGATTGTATCTGATTGTATCTGATTACTTCTTACTATCGTCCCATTCAAACAAGTAGTCGATACCGTTGATCTTCACCTTTACGAAGAGATCCACTCCCTTGCGGTCGTCGGTATAGATATAGCCATAGACAACCTCACCCGGATGGATGGTAGTACGTTCCAGATAGCCCAAATTAGTAGGTTCCTTCTCGGCATACTTCATGCGGGTTCCATCATCCAGCTTGCGCATGCGGCAGATGCGGGCCTGGAAATCCTTCACCGTATTGGAAGAGTTAGAGAACTGGGCACCCAGGTTGGTATTCACATTGCTATTGCGGGCAGCCGGCATCATGGAATTGCGGCGCACATATTTCTCGATCTTGTCATTGTACTCCTGGGCAGAAATCTTCTCGAATTCCTTGCGTTTGTCCTTCTTGATGGAATAAATCTCTATCTGACTAGGGTCGAGGTCGAGATTAATCATACTCTTGTTTACGAGGAACAGACCAATCTGGCGATAACCGCCGATGTCTTCCACTATGGTGTTGCTGGCACCCACGATAAGACCATTCTTATTATAGTAAGGCCAAGCCACGCCGTTCTTATACTCCGTAACGATTTCCGAAGGACTTGGAGTTTCAAGCACTGGCTGCTTGTCGGCAAGCGAATACTTGGAGTAGTTGCCATCGATGTCAACCACCACATAGTAGCCATCCGGCTGGTCGGAAACGTATGGGGTGAGGGTACAGATCTTTCCATCCTCGGTGAAAGTGGCAGAAAGTCCATCACGTCGGCCTTCGCTCATCAGGAAGTGCTTATTGATGTTGCCATTATTGAAATAGATGGAATATTCACCGTTCAGCTTGCCATCCACAAAGGTCTTCTTCTCCTCTACATTGCCATCCTTGTAATAAGAGATGTAAGTATCGGTAAACTTACTGTTGGCATCATCATTCTTGTCGAGTTCCAGGAAACTGCCCTCACTCTGCAAGGCACCATCAATATAATAGGTCTTGAACTCCTTAGCCATGGTTGGGTTCGCTGGATAGAGAGCATAGCGATAATAGCTGGCGAAAGCCTTGTTGGTAATCACCTTCCAATTCTTGTTGTAGTAGATGGTGTCCACACGGTCCTGAGGAACAGCAGGAGCTGGCGGTGGCAACAATGAAGCCTCACCAGCTGCATTGGCAGGAGTTGCTGGTGTCGTTGCTGCAGCTGCTGCAGCGGTTGCCGGAGTTGTTGCCGCAGGAGCAGCAGCAGGTGTTGCTGTAGAGCCAGCAGGTGCTGCCGCAGCAGGAACAGCCGCAGCAGGAACAGCCGCAGCAGGAACAGCCGTAGTTTGAGCAGCAGGAGCCACAGCCTGAGAATCTACAGGCAACTTTGCGTCCTTAGTTTTGTCAACTGGTTTCTTGGTGTTATTAACGACGGTACGTTTAGCAGGGCGCTTACGCACATTACGTTTACTCTGCGCCATCACCTGGGATGTACACATCACAGCAAGAACCATCAAGATAAGATTTCTTAATCTCATATCACTTCCTATTTTTATTCAATTATTTTATAGTTAACTCTTTACGTGTGCAAATTTAATAAAAAAAAGTAGAAAGGGCAAATATTTTGTTATTTATTCATTCATTGGCATTAAAAAAAAACAAAAAAACAATCCCTTGCAACATTTCTGCTGCAAGGGATCTTCATTATCCATTAAATCTCGTACCTTAATAACCTTTATTTGTCTACTTAAAACAGTCTTTTATATAAAAAGAACGAATCTATTAGAATCGATATACCACGAAGCTGTTTGGCTTCATCTTCACATTCAAGACATTGCCGTTTGCCTGAGCATCCGATACCACAGGAACAACCACGTTCTTGTTGTCAATCTTGTTCTCTGCCTGGATATTGTCGGCATGGAGAACGGTTACCTTACCAGGGTTCAGCTTCTTGATGCCATTGAAGGTAACGTTGATTTCCTTCTCCTCGTTAGAGGTGTTGGCAATCTTCACGATGTAGCTCTTGGTAGCCTTGTCGAAACAAGCAGAGGCATAGAGACCCTTCTCGCCAGCCACAGCCTTGCCGTTCTCGGTAAGCTTCAACACATTGGTACCCTTGTTCTCGCCGTAAAGCTGCTGAACATAATAGTTGGCAGAACGGACAGAAGAAAGATTATCAAACCAGATGAGGTCTGGACGCCACTGCCATCCCTCTACATGAGCGAAGAGAGGTGCATAGGTAGCCTGATAAACTACATCGGCATTGCGCTCAAGACCCGTCATGAAGGCAGCCTCAGAAAGCGCAGCCTCCCAAGAGTTAGGATCGTTCTTGGCATGGGCAGCATACTCACCGGCAAATACCTTAGGACCCTTGCGGTCGTAGTTGTCGTAACGGTTGGCATTGCTGCGGAACCACTCAGGGCTCTTGTAGTAATGCTCATCAACCATATCTACGCCCAACTTGCGCATCTGCTCCCAACCGTAGTCGAAATCCTTGCCATCAGCAGATGGACCTGATGAACCGCAGATCTTGATCTTTGGATACTTGGCATGAATCTGCTCCATGAACTTCTGCAGACGCTCTGGATACATAGGACCCCACTGCTCGTTACCGATACCAATCTGCTTCAGGTTGAATGGTGCTGGATGACCCATATCGGCACGGAGCTTACCCCACTTAGAGGTGACTGGACCATTGGCAAACTCGATGAGGTCGAGTGCATCGTCGATATAGCTCTGCAAATCCTTAACTGCTACATGCGCATTAGGATCCTTATCACTGTTCTGATACTGGCAAGCCAAACCTACAGAAAGAATTGGCAATGGCTCTGCACCAATCTTCTCAGAAAGGAGGAAGTACTCATAGAAGCCCAAGCCCAATGACTGATAATAGTTAGGGAAAAGGCGATGTGGGAAGGTATCTCTCCAGCGGTTCTCATTCAGAGGACGGTTTTCTGGAGCACCTACACTGTTCTTCCACTCATAACGGGTGTCGAGGTCGGTACCCTCTACGATACATCCGCCAGGGAAACGGAAGATGCCTGGCTTCAAGTCGGCAAGATCCTGAACGAGGTCGGCACGAAGGCCATTCCAGTTGTCTGATGGGAAAAGAGAGATGTGATCGAGATCCACGCTCTCAGAACCTTTCTCCAGATAAACACGCATCAAGCCCTTGGCATCTGTCTGAGGAGAAGTCAGCGAAGCGGTATGCTTCTGCCATTTATTATTGGTAATGGTGATGCTCTTCTTGGCAATGACATCATTCTTAGAGTTAACCAACTCTACGCGAATCTTAGCCTGCTTGCCATCGATGAGATGAAGACGGCCATATACAGAGAAATCGTACTTCATATCCTTCTTCAAACCCATGCCGAAGAAACCGCGGTTCTCCAAACCGGTCTGCTTCTCACGAGCACCAGCACTCTCGAGAGTTACATAATGAGGATTGCGGTCGAAGGCAGGCTTCACGTCGCTGAGGGTTACATTTCCGAATGTATTCCATCCCATCAGGCGCTGTGGGAACTCGAAAGAACGGTTCTCCACCATCTCTGCATAGAGACCACCATCGGCACCGAAGTTGATATCCTCAAAGAAGATACCATACATGGTAGGCTGGATTTCTACTCCAGGCTTGTTGGCCTGAACCATAAACTGATGCTGTGCGAATGCTCCAAGAGAAGACATCGCCATCAACACTGCTGCAAAAAACTTAGCTTTTCTCATATTGTTCGTTATTGTCTTTTTTAGGTTGAAATTTTCTTTTCTATATTGATACGTTTATCATATATAGATTTACGGTTGCAAAGATACAAAAAATCCACCCCAAATGAGGTGGATTTTCTGTTTAAATATATTGGATTTTTGTCCAAATGCCTGTTTTTCTACTATTTTGTCTGAGGAATCAGCACAAAGTTGAAGGTCTTGTTTCCATAATGTACGCGATACTTCTCCAATGGCCAAGCACCCCAAGAGTTCTCACCGCCTACACCCATGTGGGCTGCATCGAGGAAGAGATTGGTGAACTTAGACTTCTTCAGGTCGAAGCTGTGACGCTGTTCCTTCTCATCGCCGTCGTCAAGTTCCTCGGTATCGAAGTGGAGAGCGCTGGCATAGAATGGAGCGCAGCTCTTCACCTGCAAGCCCAAGCCTGTGGCATCGGTCTGCTTCCACCAGCGGATGTCGCTCTTGGTTCCACTCTCCTGTGGACGGATGTATGGGAAGTACTGGTTGTCGGCATCATCATTGTAGATGGCGATGCGCATGCAGTCCTTGCGGTCGGAGTAGTTCTCAATAGGACCGCGACCGTAGTAGGTGCTCTTCTCCATGCTGTATGGCATCTGCAGCAGCATACCGAAGCGGAACATATCGCTCACCTTGGCACCTTCTGTTGCCTTGAAGTCTTCTGTTACCTTCACTGCACCTGTATTGGCAAATACGAGGTAAGTGATGTCCATCTGTCCCTGAACCTCCGGCATATCGAATGATGTGACGATGGTTACGGTGTTGGTCTTCTTATCTTTCTTCACGTCGATATTCTTCAGGTTCATCTGAGGGTTCTTCCATACCTTGAACTTCTTCTGAAGGCCTGCACCCATATCGTTGTCGGTAGGAGCACGCCAGAAGTTTGGCTTCAAGGTACCACCCTCGCCGAGCATTGACTTGCCGTTGTAAGCATACTCAGAGATGAGACCGGTAGAACGGTCGAGCTTGAAGGTGAGGTTTGGTGTTGTTACAGCTACCACATTGTTCTTCTTGGCAGCAAGCTTCATCTTCTTCTTGCCATGACCCTCAGCCAGCATCTTGCTGCAGTTACCCTCGCAAGCCTGCTTGGTAACCACAGGTAACTGTGCATAAGCAACAATCTGGCCAGCAGTCATCAATGGCTCTGAATTCTTCAGACGGAAGTCAATGTTGAGGAATACCTCCTTACCGGTAATCTTACTTCTATCGTAAGGAATGGTGTAAGTTCTGGTCTGCTGTGCAGGAACATCAAGGTCGGCGATGGTACCATTCTGAGTCTCTACGCCATCCTCTTCCAGGCTCCAAGCCAAGGCATAATTGCTCAAGTCGCGGAAGAAGTTCTCATTATATACATTCACCTGTCCTGTTTCAGCACTTACCATCTTTGCCCAGATATTCTGATACTGATAAGCCACTTCGTAAGCATGAGGATTCATCTGGCGGTCTGGACCGATGATACCATTACAGTTGAAGTTATTATCGCTAGGATCATACTTATTGTAATCACCACCGTATGTATATTCAATCTTGCGAAGTTCCTCGTTGTTCAGTCTGTAAGGCAAGATGCTCATAGGCTTCACAATCTTGCGGTGCAATGCCTGGTCAACGAAATCCCAGTCGAAACCACCCTGGAAGATAGGATACTTGCGTACCAGATCCCAGTAATCGCTCAGGTTACCACCCGAGTTACCCATGGTATGGTTGTACTCACACTGGATGAGAGGCATAGGACTGTTAGGATCCTTGGCATACTTCTCGCAGGCACTTACAGGATAATACATAGGGCAGAAGATATCGGTACCCTCGCCACGGCGAGCCTGCTCATACTGAACAGGACGGGTCTTGTCCTGGCTCTTTACCCACTTGTATGCCTGAATGAAGTTGTCGCCCATCACGGTCTCGTTACCCAAACTCCATGTGATGATAGATGGATGGTTGAAGAACATAGACACATTGTGCTGGTTGCGCTCCAGAATCTGCTTGGCAAACTCAGGCTTCTTGGCTGCAGCATCATCGCCATACTGGAAACCATGACTCTCCTGGTTAGCCTCGGCAACCACATAGAGACCATACTTGTCGCAGAGGTCGTACCAGCGTGGATCGTCTGGATAGTGGCAGGTACGAACGGCATTGATGTTCAGGCGCTTCATCATCATGATGTCCTGAATCATGCGCTGCTCGCTTACGTTATAGCCTTCATCCGGATCCATCTCATGACGGTTGGCACCCTTCAGGAGAACAGGCTGACCGTTCACCAAGAGCTGCTTGTTCTTGATTTCCACCTTGCGGAAGCCCACCTTTACCTGGATAATCTCGTAAGGTGAATACATGCCACCATTCTGGATAGGAGATACTACCAGGGTATAGAGGTTAGGAGTCTCAGCACTCCACTTGCGAACGTTCTTCACACGGAGCTGATACTTAGCCACACCATTCTTTACGTTATCTGTACCGGTTACGATAACCTCCTTGCCATCTGGGTCGTAAAGACCGAAGTAAGCCAAGGTGTTGCCCTGCAACTTCGCTGTGATGTTGAGTGCACCATCCTTATAGTTGTTCTTCAACTCAGTCTCTACACGAACATCAAGCAGACGATGATCCTTAGAGCGGGCATAGAGATAGTTCTCACGAGCCGGACCGCTCAGTCGCCAGAAGTCCTGATCCTCACACCAGGAACCATCGCACCAGCGGAAAGACTGGAAGGCGATGAGGTTCTTGCCCTTCTTCAGGAATGGAGTGATATCAAACTCTGCGGCTACCTTGCTATCCTCAGCATAACCGGCAAACTGTCCGTTTACATAAAGATAGATATTGGAAGTTACACTACCGAAGTGAGCGATGACGCGCTTTCTATCCCAGTTGGCTGGGATATTGATTTCACGACGATAGGAACCTACATGGTTGTCCTTGGTAGGAACAGCAGGTGGCTGCTGGTTGAAGTGACCACGCCAAGCGAAGCCCACGTTCACATACTCCGGCTGACCATAGCCCAGCATCTCCCAGTTGCCTGGCATCTGGATGTTCTTCCACTTTGAATCGTCAAGGTCTGTCTTGTAGAAGTCTGTAGGGCGCTCATCAGCGTTGGCTACCCAGTTGAACTTCCATGTGCCGTCGAGCGACATGTAGTTCATACTCTGCTTCTTGTCAAGATACTCAGCACCCGTTCCAGGGAAATCATTAGGATCGTAAGCGAAATGCAAGGTGTGCAAAGGCAAACGATTGATTTCATTCACTTGAAGGTCGTGCCACTCTGTGAAAGTAGGCTGCTGAATGGCTACCGTCTTATTTAACGGCTTAATGGCGGCCTTCGGTTTCTTAGCACCAAAAGCCACCATTGCCAAGCCTGCCATACTTAATGTAACGAACAGTCTTTTATTCATTTCTCTTTATTTTGAATTTAAATATTTGTCATATTCACAAGCGGTGAGAAGCATGGCTCCCACACCGAAGTTTGCCTGAGAGTTGGCATCCACGGTCTGTCCTGGGATAGCTCGCTCGCCGATAGGCTGCACATAGCCCACCTTGCCATCTGCCTGAACGGCTGTCTCTGTCAGGTAAGTCCATGCTCGGTCTATCACCTTCTTATATTCTTTCTTGTTGAGATAACCATTGTTGACGCCCCAAAGCATACCGTAGGTGAAGAAGGCAGTACCGCTGGTCTCCGGTCCTGGTGCATGTTCAGGATCCATCATCGAACGGGTCCAGTAGCCCTCTGGCTGCTGAATCTCAGCCACAGCCTTAGCCAACTTCTGGAACTTATCTACGAAGAACTGATAGTGCTTGTAGTCTTTCGGCATATCCTGCAGCACCTTAGCCAAGCCTGCGAGAACCCAGCCATCACCACGTGCCCAGAAGTCTTTCTTTCCATTGGCACTCTTGTGCTTTGGATAAACGTACTTGCCGTCACGGAAGTAGAGATTGGTCTCCTTGTCGAGCATGATCGCATCGGTAGTGAGGAGATTATCGTAAAGCTTGTCGAGATACTTGGTATCACCGGTCAGCTTATACATCTTGGTCATCACTGGCATCACCATGTAGAGGGCATCGCTCCACCACCAGTAGTCTGTTGGCTGAGAATAAGCCTCGTAGTGCATCACCTCCTTGGCACGCTTCACCATATATTCTGAAGCAGCGGCATTGCCCTTGGCTGCCTCAATGTTGTAGAGGTCGATGTAAGTCTGGAAGCAGATCTGCCAGTCGCCGAAGAGTACGTGCTGCTTGCCCTCGCCGTATGGCTTGTACTTCCACTTGGCTGGGTTAGCCTCTGTAGCACCACTCCAGTCGTTATGCTCAGCCCAACGGATGGAGTAATCGAGCATCTTCTGGTCCTTCAGCATCTTATATACCTCCATATTGCCGGTATGATAAGCGGCATTATCCCAGAAGGCACGAACCTCAGGCTTGTTGTTAGCCTGCCAGTAGTTATTCACCTTTGTGATGAGTGCCACCACCTGATCGTGGTCCCACTTTTTGGAAGCCTTCACTTCCTTCTTGTTTGCTTTCTTGACCTTAGCAGTCTTCTTGGCTGGCTGTGCTGCATTCAGAGGCAAAGCCAGGGCTGCAGCCGCCAGCATCATCAATATCTTGCGCATAACAATCTATAAACTCTTAACTATAAACTCTTAACTAAAAAAAATTACCACTTGTCCTTGGTAACAATCTCGTCCTTCCAGTGATGATCCTTAGGGAACTGCTGATTGTTCCATGCCTTCACCTGAGTCCAAGGCTGTGCTGCATCTGTCCAGAATGGATGGTCGGCAGGCAGGCCGAGAGGCATGAAGGCAAGGGTAGTCATATAGAGCGAACCGTTGTTGGTGTACCAGTCGGCAACGTTTTTCTGGCTGTTTCCGCAGAAACCGATAGAGAGATAACCCTTCTCATTGAAGTTGTTCTCCTGGTCGAACATGCGATGGAGCACCTTGGTCAGGGCTGCACGCACCTGTCCGTTGCTCAAATCCTTTGGCAACTTCTGATACCATGCCATCAGGGCAAGCGGCTGCATGGTTGCCATACGGTAAGGAATACTTCTTCCGAATGCAGGGAAAGTACCCTCTGGCGAAATGAATCTTTCGAGAATGATGCTGTACTTCTGGCAGCGCTTCAGTTCTCGGTCGTAGTACTTCTGATAGTCAAGACGGGAATTCACCTTGGCATCTACCATAGCCTGCAGTGTTTCCAGATACATAGGATGGAACACATAGCTGCTGTAGTAATCGAAGGCGAATACGGGACCATCGGCATACCAGCCATCACCCACATACCACTCCTCTACCTTGCGGCAAGCTGAGTTAACGCGATATTCATCGAAATCGCCACCCGCCTTTGCCATGAAGCTCTCGATGGTTGAAGAGAAGAGAAGCCAGTTGGTATAAGGAGGATCGATGTGGCGAAGTTTGGCAAACTCTGCGAGATAGCGCTTCTTGGTTACCTCGTCCAATGGCTTCCAGAGTGTATCGTAAGCACGGAGGAAACTCTCGGCGATGTAGGCTGCATCTACCAGGTTCTGACCACCGATACCCCAGCAGAGATAGTCTGGATTCTGAGGGTCAACGGCATTCTTGTAGGAAGCCAAGGCCCACTCGCGGAGCTGCTTGCGCTGCTTGCCCTCGGCTGTGGCATCATCCGGAAGGGTGAGCCATGGAGCCACACCTGCCATCAGTCTGCCGAAGCACTCCATATAGAGCACCTTCTTGTTGCGGTTGTCGAAGCTAGGACTGAACTCAGTCTGCATGTTCTTCTGCAACTCGCCCTTAGCCATGTTTTCGAGCACTGGCTGAGCCATCTTGTAGGCCAGCGAGCACCAATATTGGCGGTCGCTCTGCTGCATTACTTTCTTCTTGGCATTTACTCCCATGAAAGGAGCCACAGCCAAGACTACCATGATGATCGTTCTATATATATAATTCATAGACAGTTGTTGTTTGTTGTTTAATGTTTGTTGTTTTGTTTGTTCTGTTTACATTTGGTGGCACATAGATGCCAACATTTAATGAGTGTTTGCAAATATTTTGCAAATATAATCAAAAATAGTTAGAAACAAGCAGAGCGACCGTATTTTTTATTGTTTTTTCAACACTGGAGCACCATTTTCCCAAGAAATAGGCACCCAGAGATGCCGACTGTCACTTAATTGCTTTGGATTCCAAATATCTGCCATGAACACATAGTCGGCACCCTGGAACATCTTCTTCTGTGCGGCAGTTTCCACCTTATAGATAAAGGTACCCTGTCCACCGAAGGTTTTGTTGGCACCCTCGCCGCGGCAAGGGTTTGCCAACTGTTCCCAAGGACCATAGATATTCTTCGCCTTGAACATACGGGCTGCATTTGGAGCCCAACCGGTACATCCGCTGGTAATCATCCAGTAGGTACCATCCTGCTTGAAGATGGTTGGAGCCTCGTTCTGGCCACCAGCCGCAACACGAACATAGCTTCCGTTGTGCTGCATGTAGTCATCCGTCAATTGTGCGATTTGGAGCGTTAAGTTATCCTCTGATGAATAGATGTGGTATGCTTTACCATCATCATCGATGAAAATTGTCATGTCTCTCGACATCTGTCCTCCCTCAAAGTCTCTCATCCAGAACATGCCGCGCTCTATCTGCTTGCGCCATTCTGGAGTCCACCATGCCTTCAGTTCTGGGAATAGAAGCTGATGCTTGAGGTCGGTGGTATCTGGTTTTGAGAATCCCACAGGATAGATTCCTGGATTCACTCTACCTGAGCGAATGAACTTGAAAGGTCCGAAAGGAGTATCGCTGGTTGCCACGCTATAGCGGGCAGCACCATAGCCCCTACCCTTCAATTCGAGATGGAACCACATGACGAACTTCTTGGTCTTCTTATTGTAGAGAACCTTAGGGCGCTCGATGATGCAACCACCTTCGATGTCGCTGCCTGGCTCATCTGTTACAGGAAGTACCAAGCCATGATTGGTCCATTTCTTGAGATCCTTCGAGGTGAAGCAGCTTACACCCAATGAGCTGTAAGGTTTGCCATCAGCCGAACGGCTCTCGCCATACCAATAGTAGGTACCTTTGTAATTGAAGATGTTGCCACCATGCGCATTGATATGCTTGCCGGTATTGTCTTTCCATACACCGCCGTCCATCGGAGCTTGAGCCAATGAAGGCAGACAAGACAGCATCCACAACATCAGTAATGTGAATAGTTTATTCATTTGCGTTGAATTTATTATTAAGTTTGTAATACTCTAACTGTTCGTTGCTGGGTGCAAAATTAGAGATTTAAGCCTACTTTATAGGGCAGAATTCGGTAAAATAAGGATTCAAATCGTTAAAAACTGCATTTTAGGCACTTTTTTGGCAGATTCTTTATACCTTTGCAACGAATTTTGGAATTTAACTAACAATAAATAATAGACATGAAATCTGCCATATTACGCATCCTCGTCTGTCTGATATGCTTTGCCGCCTCGGTAAAAGCACAAAACTTCCCATATCGTTACCTTCCGCCCATCCCGATTGCACCCACCGAAGAGGTGAGCTGCATGTTCTTTGCAAGCAACGGCATCATGTGGGTAGGAACCAATGCCGGCGTGAAATCCTACGACGGATACGTGGCCAAAACCTATAAGTCGAGTGCCTACCAGCCAGGCATCCTGCCCAACAATACCATCCGCTCCATAGCCGAAGACCATCAGGACAACCTCTGGCTGGGTACGAGAAACGGATTGGTGAGGATGAACAAGCGTACCGGAAAATTCAAGAGTTTCTTCCTGCCCGAAGAATCCCAACGCATCATCTATACCCTCTACGTAAGCAAAGACGGAACGCTTTGGGTAGGAACAGACGGAGGACTCTCATATTTCAATCCAAAGACGGAGCGCTTCCATACATACACCCCCCAGAACACATGGCTTATTGATGAAAACGGACACAAGCAGAAGATTTCCAGATACAGCGTGAAAGCCATCGTTGAAGACCAGAACGGCGACTTACTCATCGGCACCTGGTCGTCGGGACTCATGCGATTCAAGCGTGGAACCAATATCATGTATCGCTATCCCAAGCTCAACGCCACCAACTCTGCCTACTCGCTCTTCTTCGACAAGCACCATCGTCTGTGGGTGGGAACCTGGGGCTATGGCGTGGTGCGACTGGACAATCCGGGCAATGTGAAGCAGCCTGGAGCACACCAGTACCCTTACAGCGCCAACCATTTTGATACCTTTTACAAGATTGTGCACGACCCAGTGACCCGAACACTCTGGGCATGCACCCGAGAAGGTGTGTGCTATCTGGAAGAAGATATTCCTAACGCAGAATGGAAGGGATACAGCTCCATCGGCAATAATCCACTCAACTTCAACAACGATATCGCCACCGACGGACAGGGCAACATTTGGCTCTGCACGCAGAACAACGGTATCCTGCAAGTAAATACCCAGCCTTCGATATTCAAGCTATGGAATCTTGACAAGAGCCATACCCAGCTCACCATCAACTATATATATTCCATTCTGACCACCGACGGCGAGAATTTCTGGCTGGGACTGAACCCATACGGCATCGCCCTGCACAACCGCAAGACCGGCAAGACTCTCTTCAACCACGAAATACCGGGCCTCGCCAATATCCAGCAGAGAGCACTCACCACCAGCATATCGGATATAGCCAAAAGAAGCAACGGGGAAATCTGGTTTGCCAACAACAGCTATGGTGTCATCGTCAAGCCTGCCGCCGAAAAGCCAGCCTTCCTGCTGACACACGAAACTCATCCATCTATCATACAGGATAATTTCGTGAATACCCTCTTCGAATCAGACGATAAAATCATGTGGATAGGACAGCGCAACGGTCTGAGCATCGTATATCCCAACAACCAGGGCACTGCAATTACCATGAAGGAGGGAAAGAAAGACCTTACTTCTTGCGACATCCGCCATATCTCGCAAGACAAGGAGGGAAACATCTGGCTTGCCACCGACAACGAGGGTATCATCCGCATATCGGGCAACGCCAGAAACCCAAAATCTTTAAGATGCAAGCAGTATAGTCTTGCACAGCGGAATTTCGACATAGAAGATGCCACCGCCTGCCTGGAAGATTCAAGGGGAAGACTCTGGGCTATCTCCAACAGCGGCGGACTCTTCCTATATAATAAGGTGAAAGACAAGTTTGAGCCGAAGAACCAGGAATATCATCTGTCCGGCGACCGCATGCTCACCATCAAAGAAGATGAGAATGGAAACCTCTGGCTCACCACCGACTATGCCCTCGTCAACATCGTCTGGGGCAAGGACAGCAAGAAGCCGCAAGACATCATCTATTTCACCAACGAAGATGGCCTGGGCAATGTGCTCTTCGTACCCAACACGGCTTGCCAGTATGGCAAGGAACTCTTCTTCGGAAGCCGAACCAGCTTCTTCTCGTTCGTGCCGTCGATGAAGCCGCAACTGGGCAAGAACAGAAAAGCCAAACTGGTGGTTACCGACGTTATTGTTGACGACCAGCCTTTCGCCAAGCTCGATTCTGCCGAAAAGGCTGATATCTCGAAAGAGATGCCTGCCTATACCCGACAGCTCATCATTCCGGCTGGAGTGAAGAAATTCAACGTGGAGTTCGCACTCCTCACCTACGGCAATACCGAGAAGAATGTATATGCCTACCAGCTGGAGGGGTATGACGACGACTGGCAGTATTGCGACAAGGGGGTACACAAGGCAGCCTTCCAGAACCTCAGTTCAGGAACTTACTATCTGAAAATCAAGGCTACTGACGGCTACGGCAAGTGGCAGGAACTGCCATACACCATCACCATCCAGGTGCTGCCCCCATGGTATGCTTCCCGAATAGCCTTCATGTTCTATATCCTGATGCTCATTGGCAGCTTCTTTGCTGCTGCCAGATGGTATAAGGAGCGGGTGAAAACCCGAAACAGCCTGCAGATGGGAGTTATCCTTACCAATATCACCCACGAGCTGCTCACCCCGCTCACCGTCATCTCTGCTACCATCTACAAGCTCAAGGAGGTGGCACCACAGTATGAGGAAGACTATCTCGTGATGGACAGCAACATCAACCGCACCACCCGACTCCTGCGACAGATTCTGGAAGTGAGAAAGTCGCAGGCAGGACAGCTGCATCTGCTCGTGAGCCGCAGCAACCTGGTTTCCTTTATAGAAGAAGCCTGCGAGAATATCCGTCCGATGGCTGAACACCAGAAGATTTCGCTATCCCTGGAGAAGCCGAAGGCAGAAGGCTTGGCATGGTTTGATGCCGACAAGATGGATAAGATCATCTACAACCTGCTCTCCAATGCCATTAAATATAATAAGGTGGGAGGCAAGATTGATGTATCGCTCAGACTCAGCAAGGAGCAGGCGGTCGTCACGATTGCCGATAATGGCATCGGTATGTCGAAGGAGAAGATGAAGCATCTCTACACCCGATTCTTCGATGGCGACTACCGCAAGCAGAACATGCCGGGAACCGGTATCGGACTGTCGCTGACCCACGACCTGGTGAAACTGCATCATGGCAACATCCAATGTGAGAGCCTGGAAGGCGAAGGCACTACCTTCACCGTTACCCTGCCTATCAAGAAGAGTGCGTATGCACCAGATGAAATTGACAATTCTGACAAACCAAATGCAGTAAATCAGGAAGCCATCAGACAGGCAAGCCAGGAAACGAAGCAGGAATCCCAACCTGCTTCTGAAGACAAACCTAAGCTGGCACCTGTCCACCAGAGCATCTTCATCAAAAAGAATGCAAGCAAGATTCTGGTGGTTGAGGACAACGAGGAATTGTTAGCCCTGATGCTGCAGGTATTGAGCAAAAACTATCATGTGTTTACGGCAAAGAACGGAAAGCAGGCAATGAACATCATCATGAAGGAGAAACTAGACCTCGTGGTGAGCGATGTGATGATGCCGATTATGGACGGTATCGAACTGACCAAGCTGCTGAAAGAAGACAAGCGCTTCTGGCAGTTGCCTGTTATCCTGCTCACCGCCAAGAACAAGGAAGAGGACAAGACCGAGGCCTATGCCGTAGGAGCAGACGCCTATATCACCAAGCCGTTCAAGTTTGATGAACTGGAAGTCCGCATCAATGCCCTGCTTGCCAACCGCAAGAAGATGATAGAAAAGATTCAGGCTGAAATTTCGCTCCAAACCAGCACGGAGAGCGAAGCACAGGCTGCGTTACATTTGAGCAACCCAGATCAGGCATTCATCACCCGTGCCACTGAGATTGTGATGCAACATCTTGCAGATGGCGATTACAACCGAGAGGCATTCGCCAAGGATATGGCGATGGGCGAATCCACTCTATATAATAAGGTGAAAGCCACAACAGGGCAAACGGTCATTGCCTTCATCACCAGCATCCGCCTGAAGGAGGCTCAGCGCATCATCCGGTCGAACCCTAACATTCTGATCAGCGATGTAGCCACCCAGGTAGGTTTCAACACGCCGAAGTATTTCTCGAAATGCTTCAAGAAGGAGTTCGGCATCTTCCCGAAGGAGTATGCCGAGGAACTGAAAAAAGGTTAATTGAAGTCCTCAGGAAATTTCGCATTCCGGGGTAACATATAAAGAAATCTGTCGCAATCTCGCTTTTTTATTGAGGTTACGACAGATTTTTCGTTTAAAAGTTGTCGTAATCTCATATTTTTTGTAACTTTGCGGCATGGATTTTTAAAACAGATGATTATGAAGCAGGTAGAAGAAAGATATATCAGCTTGCTGACCGATTTCGGTTTCAAGCGAATTTTTGGAACAGCAATGAACAAGGATTTGCTCATTTGCTTCCTCAACAGCTTGTTTAATGGCAGACAGGTTGTGAAGGACGTATCGTATCTGAATCCAGAGCATGTGGGAGATGTATATACCGACCGCAGAGCCATCTTTGATGTATATTGCGAGGGCGAAAACGGCGAGAAGTTCATCGTAGAAATGCAGAATGCCTACCAGACGTATTTCAAGGACCGCTCCCTCTTCTACTCAACCTTTCCTATCCGTGAACAGGCACCTAAGGGGAGTGAATGGGATTTCAAACTCAATCATGTCTATACCGTTGCCCTGCTCAACTTCAGCATGAACGAGGATGCATTCGACAAGGAGAAAATCCGCCATCATGTGCAGTTGTGCGACACAGCTACCCACAAAGTATTTTACGACAAGCTCGAATATATTTATGTAGAGATTTCCAAGTTCAACAAACCCCTGGAAGAATTGAATACGCTTTACGAGAAGTGGCTCTATGCACTGAAGAACCTCTATAAGCTTACCCAGCGTCCGAAGGAGCTGTGCGACTAGGTCTTCGACCGCCTCTTTGAGGAAGCCGAGATAGCCAAGTTCACTCCGCAGGAGATGAGGGAGTACGAGACCAGCAAGATGGCATATCGCGACATCAAGAATTCCGTAGACACTGCCAAGCGTGAAGGTATAGCTGAAGGCATGGAAAAGGGAATGGAATTAGGTATGGCGAAAGGTAAGCAAGAAGGTCTTGCGGAAGGTATGGAAAAAGGTATGGCGAAAGGTATGGAAAAAGGTATGAACCAGAAAGCCCTGGAAATAGCTAAGAATATGCTGGCAATGGGACTTTCAGCCGAACAGGTTGCCAAAGCTACCCAGCTCCCTTTGGAAATCATTAAGAATCTGAGCAATTCATAAAAAACAGAAAGCGGAGATGTAGATTACGAATATCACCATAAAATCAAGGGTCTATACGCCACCTTTTCATCGTGGCATATAGGCCCTTTCTATTTCCCGTGAAAAAAGTTTTTGGCGAGGAAAAGTATCAAAGTCTCATTTTTTGTAGCAAAAGTCCGTTTATCTAATTAATAATCAATATGTTGACACAAATGAGACTTTTCTGATAATTTTACATAAAGTATCATAGAAGTATCATAAAAGCAGCATAAAGTATCACAGAATGTATCATTGAAGCATAATAGAAGCACCACAAAAGTATCACAAAAGCAACATTTAGCGCCAATGCATAATTGCAACGCAGCTTGCTAATATAGTGCCCAAAAACAGTCCCAAACGTTGGGCACTCTATGCCCATGGTATGGGCAACCAGTGCCCAGTACATAGTCTCTCGATGCCCAGTACATGGTCTCTAAGTGCCCATGTAACGGGCATCAAGAGACCAGCCGATGGACCTTATTTAACCGAAATAGTAGACACTTCTCTACTTTTATTCCTGCTTTTCTAGACATAAATTCCCCGAATGGGTAGTTTATGATACTTCTATGGTAAGCGGCTCCGCGTTTATACCATTGTAGTCTTCTCATTTGTTCGTACCTTTGCACCATCATTTTAAAATCAAACAAATTATGACAGCAAACGAACGTTTTGAGAAGGCTTGGGATTCCTTCTTAGTCTATCTGAATCGAAACCCCAAGGCCCAACTTACTCCTTTCTTGAAGGAAAGACATGTAAATCATCGCACCATGATGAACTGGATGTGCGAAAAAGGATATTCAGTTTTACGTGCCAAGCAGGAAATCCGCCAAGCCCAGGAGGCAGCCCGCAGAGAAAAAGCAGAAGCATCTGCATCAAGTACAGGCATGATGTTCGTGCCTATGGAACCTCCTACCATAGATCTTCCTATGGAGGACCTCCTTTATGGCATAAACATAACCTTTCCAAATGGAACTTTGGTTTCCGTTAAAAAAGGATGTGCCAAGTCTGTTATGGCGTTGATGAAACTTTATGAGAAGGAGGATGCAGTATGTTTGGATTGAATGAGAGTACCCAGTACTATGTCTGCCAGAGATACGTACGAATGAACATGGGCATAAATGGCTTGTATCAGATAGTGAGAACCGAGCTGGAACTTCCGCCACTTGGTGGTGCGGTATTCATCTTCTTCTCCAAGAACCGCCAGCAGGTAAAAATGCTCAAGTGGGATGGCGATGGTTTCTTGCTGTACCAGAAGCGATTGGAGCGAGGAACCTTTGAATTACCATTCTTTGACCCCAAGAACAAACAATGCAAAATGCCGTACAGGACACTATCGGCCATCATGAGCGGAATTTGCCTAAAAAGCATGAAATATAGAAAGAGACTCAATCTATAGTAGCGGCAGGAAAATTCTAACATATTGTACATCAATAAAATAACTAAAAATAATATATAAGAATACTTGCATATCTCGATATTTTTTCGTATCTTTGCACTATGACAAAGGACGAAATTATAGTACTTTTGAAGGAACAACTTCAGCTTGCCAACGAACAACTTCAGCAAGCTAATACTACAGTGAGTTCGCTGACCCTACAGGTCAACGAACTCATTATACGTATAAAGTCATTAGAAGAACTACTCGTCCAGAAAGGAATCGCCATAGACAAAGCGAATCGTCAGAACAAGGCACTCGGCAAGCTCGTTTCAGGCAAGAAGTCCGAACGTCAGGAGAAGAATCCACAAGACTCGATGCCCCAGGAGGAATTTGACAAGAAGAAAAAAGAGCAGGCCGAAAAAAGAAAGGCACGCAAAAACAACGGAGCCAAGCGTGACATGCATTACGAAATGAAAGAAGTGCATGTTACGATAGATCCAGTCATGGATGCAGAGCTTTTGAAGACGTTGCGTCTCTTCGGGACTCGTACCTGTATACGTTACAGCATGGAACCCATCAAGTTCATCAAGACCGTGTATCACATCAACACTTATACGGATGGAAGTATCATGTATCCGGGGAAGACTCCGCCGGCTCTGTTGTTGAATTCTTCCTATTCACCTTCCTTTGCAGCAGGTCTCCTGCAGATGCGATACATCTATTCCATGCCGGTAGAGCGAATTACCAAATACTTTGCCGACAATGGGTTTACGTTAAGGAAAGCTACGGCAAACAAGCTGATTGCCAGAAGTGCCGATGTACTGGAAAACTTCTATAAGGCTATCTGCCAAGTAGTGTTGCAGCAGGATTATGTCTCGGCAGACGAGACATATCATAAAGTGCTGTTAGCCAAGACAAAGCCTACGGACAAGGGTTCGAAGAAAGGCTACCTCTGGGCTGTAAGTGCGCCTGAACTGGGACTTGTCTTCTTCGTATATGAGGATGGTTCACGTTCTGAGCAGGTCATACTTAACGTATTCTCTGATTATAAAGGTACCATACAGAGTGATGCATATGCTCCTTACCGGAAACTGGAGTCGGATGCTTATCCTGACATTATGAGAATCGCCTGCCTACAGCATGTCAAGAGAGACTTCATCGACTGCGGCAAGGAGGACAAGGATGCTCAGAAGGTCGTAGATATCATCAACAGATTTTATCGAGAAGACAAAAAACATAAGGTTGGGGTAAATGGATGGACCGTTGAAGACCATCTTGCCTATCGGCAGTCATACGCACCAGACATTTTACAGGATTTATTGGAGAAACTGGAGGAAATATCTTCCAGGAAGGATTTGCTGCCCAAGTCTACCTTGGCGCAGGCGGTCGGCTATGCCCTTAATGAATATAATGCCATTTGTGACATCTTCAAAAGAGGTGATACGGCTCTCGATAACAACTACATTGAGAGAATCCAGAGGTACATATCACTATCAAGAAGAAACTCTATGTTCTTTGGCTCGCACGAAGGAGCAAGACGGGGAGCTATCCTATATTCTATAGCTATTTCATGCAAGTTGAATGGCATCAATCTGTTTGAATACATTAGCGATGTCATAGAAAAGACCATTGAATGGCAACCGAATACCCCACTGGAGAAATATAGAGACTTACTTCCTGACCGATGGAAAAAGCAGTAACAGCATTTGTTTAATCAGCTGTTACTGTTTTTTTTGAATTATGCAAGGTATAAACGCGGAGCCGCTTACCTTCTATGAGACTTTAATGATACTTCTTGTAAAAACATCAGAAAAGTCTCATTTTTATATCTTACTATCAATCAAACAATTACGTCATTATCCACTCCCAAAAATGAGACTTTGAGACTTTTTCTCACAAAAAAACTTTTCTGCCTGTACGGTTGAAACGAGCTGAAAGCCCAAAAGCTAATGTGATTACGAATATCACCATATAATCAAGGGTCTATACGCCACCTGTATTCATCATGGCATATAGACCCTTGTCGTTTTTTAAATTCTTTAGCACTCCGTTATTTTCCACAAGTCATTACCTTTATAGATGATGGCTATCTTGTGGATAGGCTTTCCATTCATCAGCTGTGGCAATCTTGTGTCTTGCGCATATTGCTCCAACTGAGTCCTTGCTTCTTCCAAGGCCTTGTTTCCTTCTTCATCGGTATCGCCCGTTTTCAGATATTTCAACTCCAAGAGGTAGGCATGGGCAACCTCTGGAAAACGGGTGAGGTCCGGAATCATCGTCAAGTCGCAATAACCACCATTCAACTCCATTTCCTGGATGATGTAGTAATAACCACTATGGTTGAGATAAGCGGCGATGAAACCTTGCAGATTGCGCTCTGCCTGGATGCTGGAGTGAATACTTGTGCAGTTTCGGTAACCTTCGGCGATGTATTCGATGGCTGGCTTGATGTTACCATCCAAAGCCATTACATCGTATCGGTCGGCAAGATGATTATTGTTGATTTTGGCATCCCTGTTGTATTCATCCAACACATAGCCGTAATATTGGCGGCGTACATTCTCGTTAGGGATTCCCAACTTTACTCTTCTGCCACGCTTGCCAATGATGGTCAGCATGCCATAATAGTAGAGCAGACTTGGGAACAGGTCAGGGTCAACCAAGTCTTCAGCAGGGAAACTTTCTCTCAGCTCCGCCCAGATGTAACCTTGGTTGATGATTTCTTTCAGCACGCTCTTGCGGTCGCCCTGCAGCTTGTCCAGGAAGATGATCTTCTTCATCTTGGCATAATCGGTCATGGTGTTTGGGTCTACCATCTCGTCCGGCGCTTTGCCAAAACGGATGAAATGGCGGAGATAATAGATAACCATATCCGAATTGAACATCTTTGGATCTGTGACCAGACTGTCCTTTGCGAAACAATAGTTGTCATACCAAGGCTTCATGTCGGTAATCAGCTGGTCGGTCGGAACCTTGATGAGTCCTACTTCTCTGTAGTATTCTATCATTTCCCGTACCTCGTTCTCGCTGAATCCCAACATCATGTTGAACATGGGGTCCATGGAGAGATTGGTGCCGATGTTATAGCCACTGTTGAGGTCGTTCACGGTGACAGGACTTACTCCCATCATCATGATGCGTTGGAACATTCCCTTGAATAGCTTGAAGAAGTCACGGTAGAAGCCTTGTGCATGAGTCAGGGCGTGATATACAGCTTCTCCTTCCTCGCTCAGGATATTGTTGGTGAAGTTGTCATACTCGTCAATGATGAGATAAAGTTGCGTACCTTTGCTTTTGGAATAAACATTCAGTGCATTTAGCTTATAGGAGGCACCGGAAAAACCAAGGTATTCCTCCATGTTGAAATCTTCATCATAATAGGCAGCATACTTTTTGATGAAGCCATCCAATACGCTGTTACAATATAGATTGAAGTTTTCCTCCAAAGTACTAGGACCTGCTGCAGCTCTGGAGAAATCAAAGTATAAAACTTGATATTTGCCAAGTCCTTCGGTTGGGTGCGACTCAATCCAAGTATCCTTGAATGTGGTATGGAACGAGTCTTTCTTCTCGATGTCGTAGTAGGCTTGAAGCATCGTGAGGAAGACACTCTTGCCAAAACGGCGTGGGCGGATGAGATAGAGAAAGTCTCCTGCTTCCTCCATCTTAGGTATAAACATTGTCTTGTCAGCACAGTATCTGTTCTGACTCTTAATCCAGGTATAATCAGCAACGCCGTATGGTAATCTCTTGTAATCCATATCTTCTTCGTTTTATCGAGTACAACTAATTCAATTGCAAAGATAGTGGAAATAATCGGGAATAGCAAGGCTTTTCTCAAAAAAAATCATTTCACAAAGCGATATTTTACCTTCGCCATCGGATAATTATCGTTCAATCGCAAGATGATGCGATAAACGTTATCCTTCCACTGGGTCTTCATGATGCCATCCGTCATCTGCACCTTTTCTACCGATGCCGAGAGATACTGTGCATCATACTCCAACCGCACATTGCCACCCTGAAGCAGGATTCTTCCTGTCTTCTGCACCACAGGCTTGCCGAAAGCCATCAGGATAATCTGATTATCAAATACCTGACCGTTCAGTCGATCCTTCTCTATCTGCAGGGAATCGAGCTTATACTGTTCGGTTACTTCCACCCAGTTGTATTCCCTATCCAGGACGATGGTACGCAGCCATTTATCCACATGCGCCGCCTCAGTATATGCCTTTTCGAGATTCAGGGTAAGAGAAGAGATGCCCTCGCTGAATACATGGCTCACCTTGTCGGCACGATACTTCCTGCCATCCTTCTGCTCCAATCCGTTGATGATGGGAACATTGTGATATGCCGAACGGCAGTTCATCAGTTCAAAACGCTGATTGCTGAATGATTTCGAGGTATAGGTATCACGCCCCAGGTCTATGACCACCGGCTGATTGTTGTGATAGACAATAAAGTTACCGATGTCGTTGTGATTATGGCTTTCGGCATTGTTACCACCTTTTGCAGCCACAAACCAGTTTTTGTTGCTCGCCACCATAATCTGGGAGTTTTCCAGATAGGCATCTTCCGTCTTTGGCTCCACAGCAGCTGTAGCCTGATACTTCGGCAACATGGAGAGGAGCATCAGTTCCCTACCCAGTTTAGGATAATTGCCCGATTTCTGGAAGAGCGTAGTAGGCTTGAGGGTATATTGATATTTATTACCCACGTATGCCGCCAGCTGCATCATCTGTTCATTCTGGAGATAGGCTCCATAAGGAAAGAGGATGTTAATGTTCGGAATATTCTTTGCCTGGGCATCCGAGAAATTCACGAAGGTAAGGTCGTTGATATACATCGTAGTGATGAATCTGCCCATGTTCTCCACCTTCTTCTTCTGAGCATCAGTCAAAGTAAGGACGGCTTGCTTCGGCGCAAACTGCATGAAGAAAAGCGACTCGAAGAACGAGGCTCCGGCACAATCCCAATAGCTTACGCCTTCCTCGCAACCGCCATCATCGGGATAACCCTTCAGGAAGGTTCGCAGACACTGCTGCACTCCCTTGAAGGCAGCATCTCGCTGCTTGGCATCTGATTCGCAAATCAATACCGTTTCCAACCAGTTGCTCGTAATCCAGGTATTCCAGTTGTTGGCATTGCTCTTCCAGCCCTGCGGCTGGTTCAACACCGGTTGCAGGAATCGGCGATTTATCTCACTTCTCACCTGATCACAGAGTCCCTTTTCCTTCCTGTTGATTTCATCTTCCAGCATATAAAGGGTCCAGGCAAGCATGCCTGCCGTCTCTGCATTGAAGAGATCTACAGGCTGGATATCCTTTTCAGGATGGTCTTTCGGATAATGTGCCGGGATTCCCCACCATGGTTCCTTCTCTATAAAATAATGTAAGCCCTTGCGGATGGAAGGCAGAAACCGTCCCCTGCCCTGCATGATTTCTGCCATCACCAGACAGACAAACTGTTTTCTGATACCAAAGCTAGCCTCCTCGTATCGGGTACGGTTACCATTGGTTCGAAACTCGGCAAAAGTTTCAGCAGGGATGGCATTCCAAGGCTTCTTCTGATAGAGATTGCCCAACCGGATATAGTCGTTGCGCATCGCCACCGGCACCTGCTTCTGCCAGTATTTATCACCCGCCTTCGGGAAAGGCATAAAAAAAGCCTGGGCTTTCATCAACATGGATGAAAGCACCAAGCCTATTATCATTATCAATTTCTTAGTCATATCGTTTACTTTTTGCGTACAAAGTTACGAAATTATAACAAGACCGAAGTCTAGAAAAAGATAATTTTAGATGAAATATCGTTTAAAAGCGATATTTTGAGAGAGAATTCCACATTTTCCAAAGCTTATGCATCAAGAACTTACTACTTTCTCAAAGAATTGGCAGTCAGTTCCAGAAGACTCTGCAGATATTCATCGTCTGTATCCTTCTTCATCTTATTCAGCGAAGTGGCACAGAATTTCTTCTCGTCAGCATTCAGCAACTTGCCGTATCCCTTACAAAGCTTGACTATTTTGTTGGCAATACCCGTCTGGAGGGTACGCCGAGTCACCTGATTTCCGAGATAAGGGTATAAATCCTTGGCATTCTTAAAGGCTGCACGGAGCGTATTGAGTTGCATCATAAACTCTGCCGCATCCTTTGGAGGAGTCTCATCGAAATAATAACTGCCAGCCAAACTCTTGTCAAACTTGAAGTTCTTGACCCGCGAGAAAAGAGAATCCAGACTTTGAACAGACGGTTTCGTATAAGAGAATGGCTGCGTATAAGAGAATGACTTCGTATTGGCGGATGGCTTCTTATAGGTTTGCGGATCCTTGGAGTAGAACTTATACACACTGCCCTTTACCGAACGATCCATTCCCTGATACCATACCAAGGCATAAACATATCGCATGGTAGAATCCTTACTGTCGCGGAAATACTGCAAGTTATAGTTGCGGTCCTTGTGAGCACCAAATTCGTAAGTCATGGAATTATCCTTGCCATACCCCACCCGATTCGTTTCAAGACTGAGAGAACCCGCTTTCTTGGTAAAACTAATATAAGCGAGGCGACTATTGCTCAATAAAGCCTTTTGAAAGGTATCCACCATTTTCTGCTTTCTCTCAGGAATAGCGAACTCAAATCCCTTCATCATACCAATATTATAGGTATTCATCGAGGAAGAAGTAACGAGGTCGTCTTGCAACAAATCCTGTACGAATTTATCAAAAGCCTGGTCGATAGCCGGTATAGGCTTCTGGGCATGGCAAGCCGAAGAGAGCACCATCAGGCAAGCCACAAATGCTAAT
This sequence comes from Segatella copri, assembly GCF_019249655.2. NCBI lineage: Bacteria > Pseudomonadati > Bacteroidota > Bacteroidia > Bacteroidales > Prevotellaceae > Segatella > Segatella copri. Next base: position 612,914 of record NZ_CP137557.1, on the reverse strand, counting down.
TTAAAAGTTGTTTTCATATTCTTCTTCTTTTTAATTGTTTCTTGTTAATAAACCTCCTGGTCATCACTCACATGGTCCTCATCATGCACATTCTCCTCGCTTTCGAACGAGGCACTGGCTACTTCGGCATTGAGCGCCTGGGTCTGAAGAGCATTGATGAGATAGAGTTTGAAGAACATTTCATTCTGCTGTGCCTCCATCTCACAGAGATGCTCATCGGCAAGCTTTTCCGGCTCTGCCAACAAAGAATCGGTAGCAATATTCTGAGCTATCCAAAGCTTTGGAGGAGCAGGAGCAAATAGATGCTGACGATATTTCCTCTGCTTGTGCTTCCTTGTTTGGGGAGATACGAAATCACCCGACTTTTTTACCTTTTCAGGCATGGAGAGATCGGCATTTGTCGATTTCTCCTTGTGGACAACAGCAGAATCTGTATCCTCCGGAGTCGTTCTGCCATCGAGTTGAGCCATCTTAGAATCATCCTGACGCCCTGTCTGTCGCCCTACCCAAGGAATAGCAAACCCTATCAGCAGGGCGATGGATGCAACCAAACTAAGCGGCAACCATAGGCGGCGCATTCGTGCCTTAGCCTTTGGATGAGCATTTTCTACACGCTCCTCCGCCTCATGGTCAAGAGGCATACCCTCGTCGAAATATCTAAACATCATCTGGTATTCCTTCAGGTCATCGCTCACATCGGGATGCTGGCGAAACCACTCCCCTAGCAGAGCCTCCTCTTCAAGAGTAGTCTCACCAGCCATAAACCAATTGAGCAACAAACGTATATCTTTTTCTTTTTCGTTCATATCATTTTTTCCTCCTTTATTGATTATACCTATTTTATATATAAGGGCTATCGACATCTTTTTCTGATTTCCTGCAACATCTGCTTTCTTGCCCTCGATAGCAACACGGATACAGATTCTGTGGTGATGCCCACGATTTGCGCTATTTCCTCAGAGCTCTTCTTCTCTACTTGCCGCAGATAAAGCACCTGATATTGGTTGGAGGGCAGCGCCTTGAGGCGTTTTTGGAGCCACTGTTCGTTCTCCGAGTTTTCCACTTCCACATCGGGCGGCGCATAGTGGCTAGGCGACTTATCAAAAGGCTGGGCATCTATCGAAATCATCTTCCGCTTGCGAAAGAAGTCGATGCAAAGATGCTTGGCTATGCAGCCCATCGAACCTTTGGCATGAGCAGCAGACTGAATGTCTTCCTTGATAGCCCAGAGCTTGAGCATCGCATCCTGTGCGATGTCCTCAGCCTCTTCGCTGCCAACGCCATAACCCTGACTGATTTGCAAGGCTATCTGCCGCAACTGCGGAACGATATGGATGAATTCATTCTCTGTCATTTGCTCTCTATTGTTTTATTTGTTCAAAACTACAACATAAACGGAAAAGAAGTGTATTTCTTAATGGGATTAACCTATATTAACAAGAAAGCCTGGCAAACGACGTTTGCCAAGCTTTCTTGATAAAAAAACTATTTATTACTTATCCATAAACGACAAGCCCTGATAGAACCAGACATTCATCTGGTTGGCACCACGATGATTCCAAGCATAGTAAGGAATCAAGGTGAGAGGTGTGCAATCAACAGCGACCACTCCCTCCTTCTTCTGGTAGATAATATGGGCAGGAGAGGTAACGATAGCCTTTACGGTGAAGGCTGGGGCTCCCTTGGTCTCCGTGTTCTGGATGCTGTAGTTGTCAACGAGAGTGAAGCTTGGCTTCTCTGGCATAACGGCATGGAGCACAGGTTCATTGCTATTATCCACAGCCTCAGCGCAATATACCAATGGACCGCGCTCTACAGCTATCTTGTCGTTGTCATCAGCAACCTTAGCATTTGCCACTACGGTGCGAACAGGCATATCGAAGTGGATACGAATCACATCACCCTTCTTGATATTCTTGACAGGCAGATAACCCTTGTTGGCATTGAGGTCAGCCTCTACAGCCTTGCCGTTTACGGTTACGCTATAAGCTGGCTTCTCAGCATCGCTATACTTGTAAAGATCGCTAGGCACCACCTGGTTGCGAACCCATCCAGGAATACGGACCAGGAGGTTGGCTTTCTTTACGCCACTCTTCTTCACAGCAATCTTGATATCGCCGTTCCAAGGATACTCGGTAGTCTCCTCCAGAACCACATCCTTGCCATTCACCTTGATGGTAGATGTATTGCCGGCAAAGAGATTCACATAGATATTGTTATCCTTCACGCCATAGAGATAACCCGGAACAGAAGGGATGAAGCGGCACAAGTTACTCGGGCAGCAGGCACATCCGAACCAAGGCTGGCGGGTGGTGTTGCCATCGGCATTAAACTTATACTTGCCATCGCTAGACAATGGGTTTGGATAGAAGAATCTACCTCCGTCCATGCTCATACCTGATATTACACCATTATATAAGGTACGCTCCATGCAGTCGATATACTTGCTCTCGCCGTGAAGCAGGAACATGCGCTCAAAGAGATAAACCATAGAAATGGCTGCACAGGTCTCGTTATAGGCAGTCATGTTTGGCAACTCATAGTTATCACCGAATGCCTCACCGGCATGGCGGGCACCTACACCACCTGTAAGATAGTATTTCTTGCCAACGATGTTTTCAAAAATGCGGTCAATCACCTTCATATAGGCAGAATCCTTGGTCAAGGCAGCCACATCGGCAATACCGGCATACATATAGCCGGCACGAACAGCATGACCTACCGCCTCTTTCTGCTCCAGGATAGGAGCCTGACTCTGAGAATATGGGTTGCGGATATGAGTCTTGCCACGATAATCGAGCAGATACTTAGCCTCATCCAGATATTTCTTCTCACCGGTCAAGGTATAGAGACGAGCCAAAGCCATCTCTGCAATCTGATGTCCTGGCACCACGGTAGCCTGACCAGCATTAGGTCCCACCTCCTTTACCACGCAATCGGCATAGCGCTTGGCGATGTTCAGGAACTTGGTGCTACCCGTAGCCTGATAGTGAGCACAGGCTGCATCTACCATGTGACCGAGGTTGTAAAGCTCGTGGCTCAAATCCTCGTCCTTGACCCAACGTTTATTTCCCGACCATCCGTGTGGATGCTTTGGGTTGATGGTACGGGCGGTATAGAGATAGCCATCTGGCTCCTGTGCCGCACCTACCACATCGAGCACGCTGTCGATATAAGCCTTCAACTTCTTGTCCGGATAAGTCTGGAGGATGTAGCTGGCACCTTCGATGGTCTTATAAACATCGGTATCATCGAAAGAGAAGCCCATGAACTTGCTCACGTCCCACTCCTTAGTGTTCAAGCCCGGATGGTTAGGATGCTGCAGGGTATAGGCAGCCATCTCAAAGTTCTTGTAGCGGTGCTCGCTCTCGCACTTGCTGAAAGCCAATGGCACGGTTACCTCTCGGGCAGCCTTCAGGCGGGCACCCCAGAAGGTGTTCTGTGAAATTTTCACACTGGTAAAAGGAACCTGAGTAAATGGATAGCCATTGCTCAGTGTCTTCTGCTTCTGCGCCATCGTAGGCATTGCCACAGCTGCAGAAAGCAATACTGCTGAAATTAATCTCTTCATTATAAATAGGTTTAATTATTTGTTGTTTATTTATGGGTGCAAAGATACAAAAAGTTTTCGATTATAGTGTAAGTTAAACAACAAAAGATAGGTACTTATCGTTAAAATGTAACGAAAGCACCTATCTTTTACCTTATTTTATATACCCTTGTGGGTAGGAACTACTCGCTTGATGGTTCCATCGGCATTGAATTCCAACTTGTCGATGCAAACCTCACGGTGAACACCTGGCTGGAAATGGATGTAATCCTTGTTGATGCGATGATATACGATGTACCACTCATCTGTGCCAGGCTTCTGGATGACGGAGTTATGGGCTGTGCCATAAATCTCGTGCTGAGGGTCCTGAATCAGAACGATAGGATCCTTGGCTACCTCGATAGGACCGAGCGGAGACTTGGATGTTCCATAAGCCACATGATAGTTGGCTGCACCCGTATCGTCCACCGACCACATGAAGTAGTAGAGTCCGTTGCGATAGAACACGTATGGAGCCTCGCGATAAGCATAGTCTCGCAGGCTTCCACCCTTTGGAGTCATCACGGTTACGGTTTCGTCCTTAATTTGAGTCATGCTTGGCTCCAACTCGGCACCAGCCATAAAGCCGTTGCCCCAATAGAGGTAAGGCTTTTTGGAAACCGGGTCGATGAAAACATCCACATCGATGAGCTGACCGTTGCAACCTGGATGATTCTTCGCCAGAAGAGGGTGCCCCAAATCAACGAATGGACCTGTAGGAGAATCAGAAACCGCTACACCCATCTGCTTTCTGCCGTTGTCATTAGGACGGGCACTGAAATAGAGATAGTACTTGTAGCTGCCGTTCTTCTGCTTCACCTCTACGGCTGCCGGAGCCCAGAGATTGCCATTGGCCCAGGAAATCTGGTCGCTCTTGGCATCGAGCGCCACACCTTCGTTCTTCCACTCCTTCAAGTCGGAAGAAGAATATACGTAGTATTTATATCCACCCCATCCCGGTTTTCCATCGGTGGTAGAATAGATGTAGTACTTACCCGTCTTGTTGGAATACAGGATTTCCGGATCGGCATGGAAACCTGGCAGGATAGGGTTGCCCAAGCCACTGGCACCCTTGGTGGTTGGAGCGATAGGACGGATGGTTCCATCGGCATTGTAAGCCATCGGTTCGATGATAACACTGCGCTTGTAGCTTCCGCCATCATGCAAGGCACCATTATGAGAGAAGAAGAGCCACTGGTCGTTATAGTTTACGATGGCTGGATGGGTGGTATTGCTGTTGCCGGCAATCTCACTGATGATGCCCTTGGCTGTCCAAGGACCCATGATGTTGTCCGCCATGGCGTATGCTATCTTCTCTGGCCAGCCCGAAGCATAACTCAGATAGTACTTCTTGCCATATTTGTGAACCCAAGGAGCCTCGGTGAATGGGAACTCGGTTCCTACGTCGATGCGCTTGATTTCGCCATCAATCTCCACCATATTATCCTTCAGCTTGGCGATGTAGCACTGTCCATTACCCCATATAATATAAGGTGTATTGTCATCGTCAATGAAGATGGCAGGGTCGATGCAAGCCCATCTGTGCTTGGAATCGAAGCAATCCTTGTTGGTCAACAATGGCTTGCCCAGTGCATCCTTGTAAGGGCCTGTAATCTTATCGCTCACAGCCACACCGATGCCACACCAGTTGGTAGAAACGTACCAGTAGTACTTGCCGTTTCTTTCCACCACATGTCCGGCGTATGCCTGCTTGCTCTTTGCCCACTTGAAATCAGAAACCATCAGTGGGGTTGGATACTGAGTCCAATGCTTCATATCGGTGGTAGAGAAAATCTTCCAGTCGTGCATTTCGTAGCTAGGATGATTGCCCTTGGCATCATGACCAGCGAAAAGCCACAAGGTGTCCTTATCTACCAAAACGGCAGGGTCGGCAGTATAGATGTGAGAGAAGAGCGGATTGCCTGTTGCCACGAAGTCGTGCTTCAACACATAGCCCCACTTCTGCTGCAATCTCTCCATCTCATCCTTGGTTACAGAGCAAACCGTGCCATGACGAGGGAAGAAATCCTTGCGGAATGATTCTGGCTTGGTAGAGAAAGTGTTCAGATCCTTGGAGGTCTGATACTCATATCTGCCCGAACCGTAGAGGTCGTACATCAATACATACTCATCCTTATCGTTGAGTTTAAATACGCCGGAACCTTCTACACCCGTCTTGCTGTCTGCGTATGCATCAATAAACTTGAAATCTTCCTTCCAAGGTCCCTTCAGGTTCTTGGCAGTAGCCTGCTGAATACCATTCTGTATCTCCTTGCCTTCGGCATTCTTGATGTTTCCCTTGTAGAACATGTGATAAACGCCGTTGCGCTCGATGATGTCGTTATCGATGCAACCATACTTGGCATTGAAGAGCACCTTTGGCTCACTCTCGAAACCCGTAAAGTCCTTGTTGGCATAAGCATAATAGGTAACGAGACTCTTTCTGCCATCACCCGTACGCTGAAGAGTGAAGTAAATCATATACTTCTTTGCCTTCTTGTCGTAGATGGTCTGTGGAGCCCATACCCAGTAGGCATCGCTGAAGTGCTCCTTGTAGTCTTCCTTCAACACGATTTTAGAGTGCGTCCAGTTCACCAGGTCCTTCGATTTCATCAATACGATGCCCGGATTATCCTTCCATCCATTTTTCACGGTGTTCATATCAGTAGCCACGATATAATAGCAGCCATCTTCACCACGAAGGATGTGAGGATCACGGATACCGCCACTGGTACTGATAGAATCGCTGGCGATGACAGGCTGGTTATCGTTGAGCGCATACCAGTTCTTGGCATCCTCGCTGATAGCAAAGCGAAGATGCTCCTGCTTGTTACCACTTCCTTCGAAATAAGCGAAGAGATAGCCTGCAAAATTCTGCTTGGCAGCCTTTTTTGCCGCATGGGCATTCATAGGCATTCCGAGAGCCAATGCTGCCATCAGCATCCCGCCGAATGTTAGTTTTCTGTTCATCATTATCTTGTTATTAATGTTAGTGTTCATAAAATGAATATTAGTCTTCACAATTTGCCTGCAAAGATACATCATTTTATACGAACAAAGGTATGTAAATTCTGATAAAAACAGAGCAATTTCATTCAAATGGCAGTATTTTCGCCCTTAAACCAGTAAATCTTCCTAGTTTCTTTTTACCTTTTTACCCTTTTACCTTTTAACAATCAATCCACCCTTAGGCTGCATCTCCACCTTGAGGTTTCCCTTTTTATCCACCTTCACGGTCTTTACATGAGAGTCTGGCCAGAGAGCCTTCTTGTCCTTGCTTGCCGTCTCATAATAATAGGTAATGGTCTTGCCTGCGAGCATAGGTAACTTCAGGGTGAGCTTCATCAGCTGGTCGGTGCCATTCAAGCCAGCCACATACCATTTGTCGCCATGGCGACGAGCAACAACCGCATATTTTCCAGGATAACCGGCAATGAACTTCGTCTCATCCCATGTAGTAGGAACGCTCTTCAGGAAATCAATCTCGTGCTGAGGAAGCTCAGAGAGATTGTTCGGATAGATGGCGATGCACTGGATGGCCGCCTGGTTCATGATAGCCGAAGCCATCTCGAAAACATCGGTGGTATAACGGCGATGACGACTTTTGTTATCCTTGGAAAGATACTTGTTCATGATGGTACCACCCCAATCCATCGCTCCCACGGCATTGCGGCAGAATGGATGCATGGTCAGCTCGAAACCCTCCTGCTTGGCATGATAATCAGAGAAGAATACATTCTCTGAAGCCAGTACAGCCTCGCTGGATACATAGTTTGGATACATACGCTCCCAACCTCTTGGCAGGGTGCAGCCATGGAAGATAACCTGAATGCCATAATCGTTGGCATCGCTGAGGATATCCTCATACTGCTGCATGGTGTGCTGCTTGTCACCACCGAAGAAATCCACCTTGATACCCTTGATGCCGATGCTCTTCATCCAAGCCATCTCCTTCTTGCGGGCCACGATGTTATCCATGATACCACGAGGTCCCTGAGGTGCATCGTTGGCCACACCATTGGAATTATACCAAAGCATCAGACTTACATTCTTACTCTGCGCATACTTGCTCAATTCGGCAATCTTGTCTCTACCAATCTGAGTATCCCAGAGTGCATCAACCAGCACATATTCATATCCCATAGTAGCAGCCAGGTCGATGAACTGCTTCTGGTCTTTATAGTTGCAGGAACCATCCTGCCAGATGAGCCAGCTCCAGGCATACTTGCCTGTGCCGTATTTCTGAGATGCCTCGAATCTTGGATCCACTACATCGTATGGAATGGTGGTCTCTACCAGAGGCTTCAAATCAGAACCCACGGTGATGGTGCGCCATGGAGTGGAACCCGGAAGAATGAAGGCACCCGATGTAGCCCCGATGCCATCAGCCTCTTTCTCCATTGGGAAGGCTATCTGATAACCCTTGGCTGCATCGTAATCGCTGATGTGACAACCCGGATAGTTGCCGTGAGTACCCGTCTCGCTGACCAATACCCATCCATCGCCGCCTACCTTGAAGAGGCATGGGAAGGTATAGCCATGACCATAACCCGATTTGGCAGACAGAGGCTGATCCACCTTATAATCCTCCTCATAACTTGGTTTGGTACGGGCAAAACCGATGAGCGGATCCGACTGTGGACAAAGGTAAGTGGTGGTTATCTTTGGCAGATTGAAGGCAGTCTTCTCTTCGTTTACGATGAGATGCTGCGCCTTCAGCTGGTCAAAAGTATAACGGAAAGCCACATCGTTGTTGCTCACATTGAAGGTAACGGTCATCGGCTGCTTATTGCCGTTGATGTATGTTACATGGAGCTGATTGGCATGATAATCTACATGCGATACCTTGGCGGTGCGAAGGTCATAACTCTTCTCCACCTTCGCCTCTTTCTTACTCTGAAAGGTCAAGCCTTGGCTGAAATCGCCTACATTGGCAAGGAGGCCGAGCTGCGATTCCTCCATCATTCGCTTGCCAGCATAGTCGATGGAATAATAGAGTTTGCCATCGCGGTCTTCTACCACGACATTCAACTTACCATCAGGAGAAGTGATGGTATTCTTTTCGGCATAGGCACCGATGCTAGCCATCAATGCCAGCGCTACTGCTAAAACGTTTTTCTTCATTTCCGATTGCGTATAGTTTAGTTATGATTATTTTTTTGATTGCAAAGTTACTCAAAAACATCCACAAAGAGGGCAAGAAAACAACAGAAAAATAACACGATTCGTGATTTTGTAACAGCCAACAAACATTTTGCAACAATTTACGCTGCATAAAAAACCAAAAACAGGACAAACTGCCCCATTTTTCAGATAATTATTGTATCTTTGCAGAAAGTTTGCAGTATTTTTAAACGAAAAATAGCATAATCATATAGAACAATGGAAAAAGCAAAACAGATTCCTTATCGTGCCATCGCCCTTGATTTGGATGGCACCTTAACCAACCACGAGAAAGTGGTTACCCCCAAGACCCGCGAAGCCTTGCTCAAGGCTGCAAGCGAGGGAGCCGTAATTATCCTTGCTTCCGGTCGCCCTACCTACGGCATCGAACCGGTGGCAGAATGCCTGGAACTGAATCAGCGAGGAGGTTACATTCTTTCTTATAATGGTGGCAATATCGTGAACGCCCAGACTGGCGAAAAACTCTTCTCGCAGTTTCTGCCGGATGAAGTGATACCGGAATTATATGCCTATGCCAAGGAGAAAGGGCATGCCCTGCTGGGATATGCCGGCAACGAAATCATCACAGAGATGCCAGACGATGAGTATGTGAAAGAGGAGTCGCGCATCAACAAGATGAACATCCGAAAGGTGGACAACCTGTTTGAAGCCCTGGAGCCTCATCCTACCAAGCTCCTCATGACTGGCGACCCTACCCTCATGCTCAAGGCTGAAGAGGATTTAGTAGAAAAGTTGGGAGACAGAATGGATATCTTCCGCTCGGCTCCTTTCTTCCTGGAGTTGGTACCTAAGGGGATAGACAAGGCAAAGTCGCTGACTCGCCTCCTGGCGAAAATCAATCTTACTCCTGCCGACATGATTGCCTTCGGCGATGGTTACAACGACCTGAGCATGCTGAAGCTTGCCGGCATGGGGGTGGCGATGGAGAATGCAGCCCCAGAAGTAAGAGCCGAAGCCGACTATGTTACGCTATCAAACGAAGAGGATGGCGTAGCCGCAGCCCTCGAACATTTCGGAATGTAAAGATTCCAGCACATACGCCAGCACGCCCTGAAAGGGCAGAAGCTCCTAGCCCAGGGCATCGCCCTGGGTATAATAGCAGTCAACAAGGCGCCCTGTAAGGGCAAAAGCTTCGTATATTGCCTGGTACTTGAAAGCTTTTGCCCTTACAGGGCGACAAACTTGCGTCAATGATTACCCAGGGCGATGCCCTGGGCTAGGAGCTTTTGGGCCTTCAGCCCGTACCTGAACCACATGCGAAACTTCTGTTATATTACAAGAACCTTAAATTCCGTCCCTTTTATTTTCTAAATTGTTCATTATTAGACGTTTTTATATTTTTTCGAAAACCAATTATATAAAAACGAAAGCATCCAACGCCAAAAATCACTAACTTTGCGCCCGTAAAAAGAATATAGAATTTCCCAATAAACTTCAACTAAAATACTGTTTTTTTGAATAAGGGTGAGGCGATGAGCCTCATCCCCTATTGGAACAAACCTGATTACAATAGGCAATCCAAAAATAATTGCGAGAACGGGGAACTTGCAGGAAAGAGCAAGCTCCATGAAAAATGGAGCTTACTGGTATTCGCTCGGCGAAACGCCGAACTGCTTCTTAAATGCAACGGAGAAATGGGCCGCAGTACTGAATCCTGTCAACACGGCTATCTCTGAAACATTAAGTTTGCCTTCACGCAACAAAACAGCTGCCCTGTTGAGCTTGTATTTACGGAAGAAGGTGCCAGGAGTCTCACCTGTAAGTTCCTTTACTTTATAATTAAACTTAGCCGGACTAATCAGCATATCCTTACACATGGTAGAAACACTCAAATCCTGTTCTTTAGAATGCTTCTCCATCAACTGATATAATTCATCCATAAACTTCCTGTCCTGCTCAGAGAGAGTATCCGCCACTTTCTCCGACAAGGTCTGAGTTTCCGTACTCTCACCCAAACGCTGACGGAGCGTCTGCATGTTCTGCAACTGCGAAACCACAAGCGCCTTCAGGTAAGCCGGGTCGAAAGGCTTGGTAACGTATGCCACTGCCCCCAACTTCAAGCCCTCTATCTGCTCGCTCATCTTCGACATCGCCGTAATCAATATCACAGGGATATGACTGAACATCAAATCATTCTTCAATACCCTGCAGAATTCATAGCCCGACATCTTGTCCATGATGATATCGCTGAGTATCAAATCTGGCTTCACCTCTTCCAGGTCTGCCAGTGCCTCTTCTGCCGAATAGCGGTTCACCACCTCATAGTCGGCAGCAAAGATATAATGCAGATATTGTGCCACATCCACATCATCATCCACCACCAGAATCTTAGGTCTATTCATCTTCTTGTTTTCTTCAGGTTTTGCTTCCATAGAGCAATCTGCACTCAAAGGAATCTGCATCACCCGCTTCTCCTGTTCCGCAATTTCCACCTTATTATATATAGACCTATCCATCGGCAGGCAGAAACAAAACTCCACACCATTCCTGAGCGAAGCCTCAGCAGAGATCTCGCTCACCGCATGCACATTCTTCACCGTGACAGAACCATGATGAAGCTCCACAAGGCGCTTTACATAATAAAGTCCGATGCCCGTACCCCAACCGTAAAGATTAGAATTCTGCGTATCTGCCAACTGGTAATATCGCTTGAACACATCCTGCAACTTATCCTCCTTTATCGCCTTGCCGCTGTTGAAGACAGATATTTCCAGCATCTTATCCTTCACACCAGCCTGTATTCGGATAACACCTCCAGGTTCAGTATGCTTCAAGGCATTGGTAAAGAGATTGCCCAGAATCTTTTCCAGTTTATCAAAATCCAGCCACATCCGATAGTCGGCACTCTGTTTCACCAGTTCCAGTTTGATGCCCTTGATTCTTGCCGAATCCCCAAAGGCAGTCACCTGCTGGCGCAACGCCTCGATAACATCTACCTCTGCCACCTTCAGGCGCAGCTCATCCGTCTCCAACTGGTTGAAGTCGAGCATCTGGTCGATGAGCCTCAGCATTCTGTTCACACTCATGCATACATGGTTCAGCGTGCGATGCACCGACTGCGGCAAAGCCTTGTCGGCATTCAGCGTCATCAGCGGACCGGCGATGATGGTGATTGGGTTTCTGAACTCGTGGGCAACATTAGCAAAGAATCTCATGTTCATCTCCTTGGCAAGCTTCTCACGTTCACGTTCCTGCTGTTCCTGCAAGAGATGAAGCCGGTTGGTACGTGCCCTGAGATAGAACGTATTGAGGATATGAAGCATCAGGGCGATGATGCCGAAATAGAGCAACCATGCCGCCGACGACTGCCAAGGGGCAGGCTTGATGATGATTTCTATCTTGCGCTCAGACAAGGCAGGCTTATCGGGAGCGGATATCAAACGCAAGCGGAATGTATATTTTCCCGGGGTAAGGTTGGAGTAATGAGCCTCCTTACCATAGGTAGGCATCTGCCAGTCATGGTCATACCCCTCCAGCTTGTACTGGCACATCAGTGCCGAACGGCGACTGAACGAAGGATAATAGAAATTAAACCTCAGGTCGTTCTCGTCATAGGCAAAAGTATAGCTATCCAGATGTGATATCTCGTCGGTAGCGGCAAGCACCTTGCCATCCGTCTTCTTCACCTCCATGCCATAGATATTCAGCAATTCGGCTGCATGAATACCGGCTGGGGTCTGCATGAAATCGGTGTACATCGCCTCTTGCGGCATAAACTTGCAACCCATAGAACTGCCAAACACCACGTCACCGTCAGGCGACAGGCAGATGGAATTATTATAAAACTGCCAGTCGTCACGGTCTTGGCTAGCCGAGAGCAGACCGTTCATCATAAAAACCTTGCTCTTGAAGGTGACAAAGAAGGCATCACGCATAGTGGTTACCCAAAGCTGGCGATTCCTGTCTTCTACCATTCCTTCAATATGAGTATCGTTCAGTACCTTGGCACTGCGCATAGACTTTCTCTTCATATCGATGAGGTAAAGTCCATCACGCTTGGTACCCAGCCACACCATTCCATACGAATCCAGCTTAGCGAAGGCAGGGTCGAAGTTGCCGTACTCAGGCATGCCAGCCACCTTCATCTCCTTTATCTTTCCCGTTTTAGGAGAAAGGATGGCGAGATGCATACCCTGCATAAACAGCAGGATATTTCCATCGGCCAGTTTCTCCATCTTGGTTTCATGGTCATAATAGGCACTTGGGACCGGGATGGTATCAGGCTGCAGGTTATCAAAGCGGAAACGCAGGAGCTTTCCTCCCTCGCTACATACATACAGAGCATCGCCCACCTTCAATCCGTAGCCAAGCAAAGACTTCAACACGGGAGATTTGTGGAGCACATCGGCACATTCATCGCTGATACGGCAACTCGCCACCTGGTGTCCGCTCACCATCCAGGCATGCTCATCATCATATTTCACGATGTTGTTCAGATTGATTTTCTGGGGTGCGGGAACAGAATCGAAGATATTTCGGAATGGTATCTGTCCGATGCGACGGTTTTGCAAATCATAGATAAACACCCGCAGGGCTGTACCAGCCAGCAGATGATTTCCCACCGCAGTCATGCAGAGCATCGCCATTCCCTTGGTAGCCTTTGCCAAAGGATTATCGTTGGCTTTCTTGTAAGCAATACGATTCTGCGAAATAACCTGAAAGCCCGAATTGCGGTAACCCACCCAGAGATTATCACCATGATCCCTGAAGGTAGCACTCACCACCTCTACGGGTTTGCGCAAGATAGAAAGGTCTTCAGGAAGCGGAGTCTGCAAATGATTGGGCTTTATCTGCCTATGGGATGGCGTAATCTTCTCATCCCCACTGATATGAAATGTACGGCTGCCGTCACTCACCAGCACCGCCATCGAATCATCCTTTTCCCTGCTATCCTCTATAGCCACGATGTTATCATGATCATCGGGCAGGGCGATGCGATGGAAGCGGTAAGCTCCCACATATCGGGCAAGTCCGTTCTGCGTTCCCACCCACATTCTGCCGGCTCTGTCGAGATGCAGCACATTGATATAGTCATCGGGCAGGGCTGTGGTATCCTTGATGTCGTGACCGAACTGCACGAAGTTCTTGCCATCATATACATTGACACCAGCCGATGTACCAATCCACATCAACTCTCGCCTATCGCAAGCGATAGACGTAACGCTCTGCGACGAGAGCATATTGTCTTTCGTCGTCTGTTTACCTTTTTCCTGCAGTGCCCTCAGCGTAGTACTTCTGCCCAGGTCAAAATAATAGCTGGCAGCAAGCAGGCAGAACATGACTGCGAATATGATAACTATCGCCTTTTTCATGCCTACAAAATTACACATTATTATCGAATAAACAAAAATTAATTTGAATTATTTTGTGTTTTCTTGAATTTAAAGTATCTTTGCAGGCAAAATCACTCAGGAGAGTATTTCCTGACAGACTACAGAATAAAAGCATATCAACCATTATGTTACAACTTGACAATTTCTACAAGGCTCGCTTCGTGCTGAGCAAGGTGATTAGAAAAACTGAGCTGGTTCACACACCAAGAATCAACCCAGAGAGTGATGTTTATCTGAAACCGGAATGTCTACAGAAGACAGGTTCGTTCAAGATTCGTGGTGCGTATTATAAGATTTCTCAACTTTCTAAAGAGGAGAAAGAAAAGGGAGTGATTGCTTGTTCGGCAGGCAACCATGCACAGGGTGTGGCGCTCGGAGCCACTGCCATGGGGGTAAAGAGCCTCATCTGCTTGCCTGAAGGTGCACCTATCTCGAAGGTAGAAGCTACCAAGCGACTGGGTGCCGAAGTCTGTCTGGTTCCAGGTGTCTACGATGACGCTTACCAGAAAGCTTTGGAGTTGAAGGATGAATTTGGTTATACCTTCGTGCATCCTTTTGATGATGAGAACGTGATTGCCGGTCAGGGAACCATCGGACTGGAGATTCTCGACCAGTTGCCTGATGTAGAAGCGGTCGTTGTACCAGTAGGTGGTGGCGGTTTGATTTCAGGAGTAGCCTTCGCCATCAAGTCATTGAACCCGAACGTAAAGGTTTATGGTGTTCAGGCTGAGGGAGCAGCCAGCATGGTTCAGAGTCTCCACGACCACAAGCAGGAGAAGCTGCCTTCTGTGGCAACCGTTGCCGATGGCATCGCCGTGAAGGAACCTGGAAAACTCACCTTCGAGACCTGCTCCAACTACGTGGATGAAATCGTGACCGTGAGCGAGGACGAGATTTGCGCTGCCATCCTGAAACTTCTTGAAAGCGAGAAGATGGTGGCAGAAGGTGCCGGGGCGGCAAGTGTAGCAGCCGTAATGTACAACAAGGTGCCGGTGAAGGGCAAGAAAACCATCTGCGTGGTTAGTGGCGGTAACATCGATGTTACCATCCTGAACCGTGTCATCAACCGCGGTCTCTCGAAGAGCGGACGCCTCTGCACCATAGAGATGGAGCTTGACGACAAACCGGGCGAGCTGGTAGAGGTAGCCTCCGTCATCGCAAGCCTGGGCGGCAACATCACGGGAGTTCATCACGACCGTTCTGCCAATCGCAACAAGGTGAATGCCTGCGTGCTCCGACTCACGATGGAGACCCGCGACTCAGCCCATGTCAAGGAAATCAAGAGTGGCCTGGAACAGAAAGGTTTCCATCTCTGGATTGTATAATAGTATAATAGCAAAGAGAAATGCTATAAACTATAAATTGTAAATTATAAATTATATATTAAAGATCATGAACGCAATTCACACAGACAATGCGCCTGCAGCTATCGGACCATATAGCCAGGCTATCGAAGTAAACGGTTTCGTATTTGCATCAGGTCAGATTCCTATCGACCCAGCAACAGGTAATTTCGTTGAGGGTGGCATCAAGGAGCAGACTCGCCAGAGCCTCACCAACGCCCAGAACATCCTGAAGGCAGCAGGTACCGACCTTTCTCACGTGGTTAAGACCACAGTTTATCTGAACAGCATGGACGATTTCGCAGCCATGAACGAGGTTTATGCTGAGTTCTTCAGCCAGCCATATCCAGCCCGTTCTGCCGTAGCCGTAGAGAAGTTGCCAAAGGGCGCTCTCGTAGAGGTAGAGGTTTTGGCTGCCAAGTAAATCCCTGTCTTTGCTTCGCAGGTATAAAAAATTTGAAGAAAAAGGATTTTGATGGGAGCTACAATCACATTCAAGAATCTAACGATAGGCTATCGCTCAAAGCACCAGCTCAGAGCGATAGCCTCATCTATCTGTGCCTCACTCCAGGCCGATGAACTCACCTGTCTCATCGGAGCCAACGGAGTGGGTAAATCCACCTTACTCAGAACTTTAGCCGGATTCCAGCCGGCATTGGAAGGCGAAATCCTGCTATCCGGAAAATCTCTCTCGGCTTTTTCTGCCCAGGAACTGGCGAGAATCATCGGAGTGGTTTTAACCTCGAAACCCGATGTAACCCAACTCACAGTAAAAGAAGTAGTTGGCATCGGTCGTTCCCCCTATACCAATTTCTGGGGAACTTTATCATCATCCGACCATCAGATAGTAGATGATGCCATCCGGCAGGTTGGCATCCCCCACCTGGCATCCCGCTATATCCATGAATTAAGCGATGGAGAGCGCCAGAAGGTGATGATAGCCAAAGCCTTGGCTCAGCAAACCAGCATCATCATCCTGGATGAGCCTACCGCCTTCCTCGATTTTCCGAGCAAGGTAGAAACCCTCCAGATGCTCCGCCGCCTGGCACACGAGCAGCACAAGTCCATCCTGTTATCTACCCATGATGTAGAGCTGGCCCTCCAACTGTCCGACCGTCTCTGGCTGATGGAAGAAAACCATCTCTCCATCGGCACCCCAAGAGAGTTGGCTGCCAATGGATCGCTATCGAGATTCATCAATCGGGATGGCATCAGATTTAATGAGCAGAAGATGAGGATAGAGTTTGAAACTTTCCACAACTCTTTCCCAAATCCACCTGCACACCCACATTAAAGCCGAAGAAGCCATTGCTTCCGGAAGAAACCGACATGCCGGTGCCTGCTACACCACCCATAAATTCACTGGTGATAACCTGATACGACATATCAGCATAAACGCTCAGGCGCTTCTTGATCTTATAGGTTCCACCCATACCGACGCCCACTGTAGGGGAAGCAGAATGGATGGCAAAATTACATCCCAAGCCAGCTCTAGGATAGACATAGAAATTCCACTTCTGGTCGGGGTTATAATCCATGAAAATGTTTTTAACGCTGATAGGAACATCCACGCAGAATACGGCATAACCGCCTTCATCCATATTGCTCTGCGGATCCTCAGCCGGCCCTATCCATTCCAGGTGCTTGTTCTTGAAGATAGAGAGTCCGTTCTCCCAATTCACCTTTCCTCGCAAAGCCACATGCGGCGTAAACCATTTTCCCAACGCCACATCCACACCGAAGGTCTTTCCTTTTGGGAACACCTCCGAGAAATCGCATCCATAAGGATTCTGCAAAGACATATCCAAACCAGCCTGTATAAACCAATTATCCCAAAGGGTACCAGTAAGCACCTTCTGGTTTTGCGCATTCACCCCCAGGCTACATGCCAGGGTGCATAATATAATCAAGAAATGTTTCATGATGTTTCACCTTATTATATATTGTTCTTTCAATTACAGGATTATTCTCCCACCTTTTTAAAAGTCTTCGTCTTGGAGATATTGAAAGTAACTCCCAGCGAAATATCAAAGAATCCGTTGCTGTTGGAGCCTGTTCCCGTATCCTTCTCCACGCCAACAAATCCACTTGAAACCATATTGTAAGCCACATCAAAGTAAAGTCCCAGCTGGTCATTCAACTTGAATGTGTTGCCAATACCGACTCCTACAAGAGGGGTACCCTTAGAGACACCGAAATTATATGCACCTCCGGCACGAGGATACACCTGCATATTCCACAGTCGGTCTTCCCTGTATCCCCATATCAGGTTATGCAGGTCAATCTGGATATCCCCCACCACGGTCAGATATCCACCCTTATCCATGTTTTTTCCAGGCTGATCAAAAGGAGCGAGCCAGTTGTCGTGCCCGTTTTTCAGCAATTTGATACCATTCTCCCAGTTTACACGTCCGCGGAGTCCGAGGACAGGAGTAATCCACTTTCCCATGGCCACGTTCAATCCGAACGACTTACCATTAGGAAATACATCCCCCAAGAAGTCATGTCCATAAGGATTCTGGAGCGACATATCGAGTCCTGTCTGCACATACCAGTTGCTCCAAAACGAATTGACATAAAAGACTTCCTGTTTCCCCTGCGCCTTCATTCCAGTGAGGCACAAGCAGAACATCAGCAATAAAGTTAGTCTTCTCATAACAATCAATTATCTTATATGTAATTTTACCGTTCTTAATCCATTCTCTCTTACAACGCCTGCAAAGTTACGCTTTTTATTCCACACGGCAAAATAAAAGAAGAAGTTTTTATGGAGGTTGGGGAGATAAAACTTTTCCTCCCTTTTCCTTGCCAATATCAAAAAAACAATGTATCTTTGCAGCGGAATCAATTAAAATAGGAGGATTAAGCTATGGATATAAAAGAAAGAAGAAAGCGAATCTATCGCAAACGCATACCATACGGCATGCAGAATTTTGAGGAAATGAGAGAAAGGGATTGTTACTACGTTGACAAAACTCCTTTTATTGAAGATATAGAAGGATCAAATATGTACTTCTTCTATATACGCCCTCGCCGTTTCGGCAAGAGCCTTACCCTCTCTATGCTCGAAAATTACTACGACATCAATAAAAAAGATGATTTCGAAACCATCTTCGGAGGTCTCTATATCGGCAAGAATCCTACACCTGAGCACAACACCTATCTCGTCATACACCTCAACTTCGCAGAGGTAGATAGCGGACTTGACGACTACAAGGAAGGCCTCGATACTCATTGCCGACTGGTGTTTGAAGATTTCTGTACCCGATACGCCGCCCTGTTGCCACAAGGCACCAAGGAGGAAATGAAATCAGAGCAAGGAGCCATCGCACAGTTAAGATTCCTGTGCCAGAAGTGTGCCGAGGTGAAGCAAAAGATTTACCTCTTTATTGACGAATACGACAACTTCACCAACATGATTCTTTCCAGCGAGGAACACCTCGAAAGATACAAGGGACAGACTCATGGAGAAGGCTATCTGCGCCGGTTCTTCAATACCATCAAGGGGGCTGCAAATACTTCACTGGGCCGTATCTTCGTTACAGGAGTAAGCCCTGTAACGATGGACGACTTAACCAGTGGCTTTAACATCGGCACGAACTATTCCTTAAAACCCCGTTTTAACGAAATGACAGGATTCACTGAGGAAGAGGTAAGGGATATGTTAAGCTATTACGCTGGCGTATTGCCTTTTAACCATACAGTGGATGAACTTATAGAAATCATGAAGCCTTGGTTTGACAACTATTGCTTCGCTATTAACAGCTACGGCAAGACTACCATGTACAACTCTATCATGGTACTCAATTTCGTAGATAACTACATAGAAAACGACTGCAATATTCCAGACAAAATGGTGGAACCCAACATCCGCATCGACTATAGCAAGATACGTATGCTCATCCGCCACGACAAGGAATTTGCCCATGATGCCAGCATCATCCAAGAGTTAGTAACAAAGGGATATGCTACAGGAAATCTCGTAGAGAATTTCCCTGCCGACCGCATCAATGACCCGGATAACTTCCTGAGTCTGCTCTTCTATTTCGGTCTGGTAACGATAGATGGAGAATACAAGGGTTCTACCAAGTTTATCATCCCTAACGAAGTGGTGCGCGACCAGATATACACTTATCTTCTGGATACTTACAGGGAGAACGATCTTACTTTCGAGCAATACGACAAGAACAAGCTGGAGAGCCGTTTGGCATACGATGGCGATTTCAAACCCTATTTTGACTATATCGCCGACTGCCTGAAACGCTATTCCTCTCAGCGAGACAAGCAGAAGGGAGAAGCTTACGTTCACGGTTTCACCCTGGCGATGACCAGCCAATGCAAGTTCTACCGTCCTATCTCGGAATTAGACAATGATGGCGGCTATGCCGACATCTTCCTCTTACCTCTCTGCGACATCTACAGAAGCATGGAAGATTCTTACATCGTGGAACTGAAATACTGCAAATCGAGCACCACGGACGAACAGGTGAAGCAACTCTTCAAGGAAGCCTCAGCCCAGATTTGCCGATATGCCGACAGCGACATCGTAAGGGAATCTATCAAGACCACCAAGCTGCACAAGCTCGTGGTGATTTATAGAGGAGCCGAAATGGTGGCTTGCGAAGAAGCGGAGGAATAACCCCTACCCCTCCACCAGCCAGTCGAGCACATATATCTGCCTGATACCATCATGCAGCACTTCAGGGTCATTATCCATCGTAAGGAGATATTTAGGATAATGATCCTGAATGGCTTGCAGGGGAGCCAGTTCACGATTCATCGTATTCTCATCCCTCACACTCAACGACACCTGATAATACTCCTTGTACTCACCTTTTATCACTACAAAATCTATTTCGGCATCACCCACTTTACCTACATAGATTTCTCCGCCCCGACGGGCCAACTCCAGATAAACTACATTTTCCAGGATATGTCCCAAATCGCCACCTTTCGTACCATTGATTACGTTGCGCAAACCGATATCAGCCAGATAAAGTTTCTGGCCTGTCTTCAGCAGCTGCTTTCCTTTGGTGTCAAATCGGGAGACGGAATAGAAGATATAGCTATCTATCAATGCAGAAACATAATTCTCTACTGTATGCGAGGTAATCTTGCGCCCCAGGGAAGTCATCGTATCACTGATACGCTTGATAACAGAGATATTGCCGATATTATCCGCCAGGAAACGAACCACACTCTGCAACATCATCACATCCGTAATCTTCCTTCGGCTCACCACATCCTTCAACACAATGGTATTGTATAATCCCAAAAGGTATTCACGCACCATCTCACGGTCGTGGTTAATCTGCAATATATATGGAAAAGATCCGTCCTCAATGTATCGGCGATATGCCCTTTCCAGATTCATATCATCAGACTGCGCCGTCAGATATTCCCTGAAGGAAAACGGGAACAGTTTGATTTCCACATATCTGCCAGTTAACAATGTTGCTATCTCTCCAGAAAGAAGATAGGCATTAGAACCCGTTACGTAGATATCTACATCATCCAGCAAGAACAAACTGTCTATCACTTTCTGGAAATTATCCACCATCTGGATTTCATCAAAGAAAAGATAGTTCATCTTGCCTTTCACGAGATGTTTCTTGAAATAAGCATACAGCACCTTATAATCAAGGTATTGTTCATTATCCAAATCCTCGAAATTGAGCTCCAGCACCTGATTCTCGGACACACCTTCAGCCAGAAGCTTCTCCCGAAACATCCTCAACAAAGAAGATTTGCCACATCGCCTGATGCCAGTAACCACCTTTATCACTTTCTTGTCTCTCCATTTTTCCAGAAGAGCCATATATTCCTTGCGCTCTATCATATTTCCAATCGTATATTAGCCAATAAAAAATGCATTGCGCTGCAAATATACAAAACTTTTCTCAGAAATTTGCAGCGCACTGCAAATTTCTTCCGTTTTTAGGCATTTTTTGCAGTGCGCTGCATTTTTCGCGTTTTTTTACGAAAAATTTCGTAACGAAGTATTTCGTTTATAATTGGATAAGAACATCTGCCCCCGCATACGTAGAACAAAGTTTTCAACCCATCTATCACCCATCACGATTTATAGTTGAAATCCATATTAACTTACTCATATACAGATACTTTAATAGCGTGACTAATACTCCCGAAAACGGAAATATCCATCACGCTATCACTCACGATTTGGCTCTATCCCTCACGATTTTCGCACCACCAGGTATCGCATGCCGTCATTAAAACGCTTGCGATGGATGGATGGCATCTGCGAAAGCTTGCGACCGAAGCTGATGAGATTGCTCAACTTCACCGAAGATCCGATATGACTCTTCAACTCCTGGAATATCTCGGCTGCCGTAAGATACTCGCCCAGTTTGACATCATCGGTCAGGTCGAAATAGAGATTGAAATACTGGTCTACCGGAGAAATCACCTCAAACTTTCTGTTGCTCGCCATAATCAGCTTGGTCTGCTCCGCATCAAAATAGGTCTTCTCGCCAGCCTGCAATGCCGCCAATGCCTGCGCATAGAGTTGTTCATAATTCGGAAGCTGACTCACATCGATAGGACCCGTCAGTTCCACACCCAGGAATCTGCGATTGCCGGATGGGTCGGAGAGGATATCCTCCATGTTGCTAGTGGCGATGAAGGATGCCATTCTCGGAAACTCCTGCACATGACTGCCATACGGCGGCTTCATCTTCACACTCGGCAACTGGATGATGTTTTTCAGAAATCCCTGCTGCACCTGAGGAGATATCTGATTGAACTCATCCAGGTTGAGAAGCAGCGCCTGGCACATCGCCTGAAGCACCTGCCTTTTTTCTGACAACACAAGGTTATCATTATACCCCCACTGCAACTCGGGCGGAACCAGAGATCTGCAGAAAGTACTCTTGTTGTAACCCTGCTTGGAGATGAGAAGCGGCGCCACGGAATTGCCATATTTGCGATGACTATAGGAACGCCACTGGTTAACCATCGCCAGGAACCAGGTGTAGAACCAATCCTCCCAATAAGGATTATCGGTAGGCACCGTATGCGCCAGGGCACGGATATAATCCTTGCCATCCCACTTGCCTGCGCACTTGAAAAGGAAGTCTTCCACAGGATTATAGGTAGAGAGAAGGTCTGACTCCAGATAATTGCGTACATCCTTGATACTCACACGAATATTGGCAAGTTGCACCTCCAGCGTCATGCGCTTCTGCACACGGGCATCCACCGGTTGATATCCCCAATAATCCTTATCTTTCGGTCGATATTCTGTGAATTTCATCACCGAATTATATCGGAAATCATACTTTTTGCACAGAAATCCAATCATACGCATAATATTATCACTCAACTCCTTACCATCTTTATCCACATCCTCTTCCGAGTTATCCACAATGGCATCTTTCAAGTTATCCACAGGTTTTTCAACGGTGTGGATAACCTCATTCAGCACCAAAGGCAACGCATCCTCGCGATAATAGGGCGAAGCATCTTGGGTGAACAGGAAATCAGAGTAGATGGAAGGCTCGGGCATCTGCATCGTTGCCTTTACCAGAATCTGATAAAGCGGAGCGAAAGTCTGGAATGCCTGCTTATAAATTCTGTCAGCCTCCACCTCATTATCTGGCAGACTTCCCTTAGCCAAAGCATATTTCACCAAGACATTCAGACTGATGCCGTCGGCTCCCATAAAGGCTGCGAGGGTGGAAGGCAGACTAGCCACTTTCTGCTTGACGGCATCCACGCCTCCATCTTCCTCTATATTAACAAACGTAAGCAGCAGAACACCGTTATTCTGCTTCATCTTCAGGAGTCCGTTTTCCGATTTCTGAAATTCGGCAGCAGGGTGAACATGCATCCAGCTTGCCATGTTCTTGTACCCGTCATAGCCATTGGTGAGCCAAGGCACATATTCACGGAAGTTGGCTACGGTATTCTTGGCATCATCGTTCACGATGCGCTCCAGGAATCGTTCCAGACTCTTGGTGCTGACCAGGAGCTGGTTCTTATTATTTCTATGTGTGATTGTAATTTTCATTGTCAATTATTTAAAGTTTATTCAAAAACTGTTTCAACTGTTTCTGACGTTGAAACACTTTGTGCCATGCCATGAAACCCTTCATGCCACTAGTTGACTCACTTTGTGCCAACGCGTGGAACAAAATCAGATTACTCGTAAGTGAATCCGATTTCTTCGGCATAATGGTCGTAGGTAGGTTCCCCATAACCATAGCTGGCAAAGAGGTTCTTCACCTGCTCCTGCTGCTCTGGCGTAAGATGCTTCTCGCCTCGGTGCACACGATAATAGGTGGTACGGTTGCCCACGATATCCATTACCCGGAACTTGATGGTCTGCACATCACTATGCTTCACCTGGTCGTAGAGGTGAGTGAAGCCCCATGTCGCCTTAAACTGGCGCACACGCATAAAGTTGGTGCAAGGTCCGTGGAGGTTTGCATCGGGATAAACTGCATTGCCGGAAGTAACATCGGCGGGCTTGAACTTTGCCGTAATGAATCGGATGCACTCAGCGGCGCGAGGACATTCGGCATTGAAACAGTACATCCAATGGTAGTCCACCAGACTGTTGATGAACTTTGGATCATTAAGATTTAACTTCATAAAAAAATAAATTGAAAGTTGATTAAAAGGTTTCGCAGTGGTAATTAGCCATTGTGGAATCTATGTTGACTACTCTCTGAAAAGGAACATAGGGTATCATCCGTGTGAGAGATGGCTCCGTATAACCTTTCAACTGCAAAGATACAAAATTTTAAAGCCGAATGCAAGCTTTTTCCCAAAAATTTTCGACCTTGTCCCGGCTTTCGTGCATTAAAGAACGTTTTCTGGAAGAGAGGAAGCCGGAAATCGTGAGGCATGAGGGCAAATCGTGACCGATAGCGTGATTGATATTGTAAATATTTCGTCTATCTATCACGCTAGACTAAAGAGATAATAACCTAATTATCAAATGGTTAATATTAAAAAAAGAGAAAACGTGAGGGATGTGATGGATAAAAAGAGAAAAAAAGATAAGTGATCAGTCAAATAAAAATGGGGTGCGTACCAGACGCACCCCATCCCATAAGACAATCCTAAAAAATCAATCTTTAATAGTGACCATAGGTAAAGAAGTAAGTAGAACTTCCATAAGTGATGTAATAATTTCCATCTGTACTCAAGAAAGGAAGAATATGTACCTTTGAGGCCAATATGTCTTCCTGGTCACAATAATAAATATCTCCCAAATCAACGGCATAGAAATGATCCACGATATATTTCTTATCAGTTTCAAAACTATCCTGAGAGTTATATTTGACCATAATCTTAGTCACTTTTCTTGAAGTCTTGTCATAGTCGAACTCAATGGCTGAAGCTGTAGGCTCGAAACTAGGCTTCTTATAAAGAATACCTGCAGAATTATTGGCTAAGTCAGCCTGTACATCCGGATTGCCATATTTCTCCAGCACATCATCAACACTTTCATATACTTCTGCCGCATGAACATCAACAAGTGATGTCACGGTTATCTTCATAGCCACCCGCTTGTCGCCATCCTTGGCCACCACGAAAGTAGAACCTATGCCACAAGCCGTAACGCATCCGCTTTCATCAACAGTAGCCACATTATTATTGAGCACCTGATACTCAGAAGGCGTAAATGATGATATTTGAGAGATATCCATCTGAGCCGTCTGACCGAAAGCCAACTCCCTGCTATCCACAACCTTATAAAAGACATCAATGCAGTTGAACTTCTTGCTGCATAATTTCAGCGTACAGTCATCAACATCTGTCAACAGATAATCCACACTGCTTACTTCTTCGCTTTTCAGAGAACGAACCTGCATTCTGATCATATTGGAAGCCTTATAATAGGAGAAGAAGCCATACTGAGAATCATAGACATTCATATTGGAATAAATATCCGTGAAGATGGTAGCTCGATAGGAATTTCCTCTGTCCACCAACTGCATATCTATTGCAGAAGTCCCGTTCTCCCCGTCATAGCAAAGCCATTCTCCATCAAAATCGCTACAGGTAAAAGTTTTCCTGATGACATCATCATCCGAATCACATGCCACGCAACAGATGGCCAAGAACAAAAAATATATTATTTTCTTCATATCGTTCACATTTTAATATCTCACATATTTCACCTGAGTATGTCCATTCTTATCGGTGCCCACCGTTACGAAAATAACCTTACTCATGTTCCACCAATCCTCTCGTTCGCAATAGCCCATGTCTTCCACGAAAACCGGATAGCTAGCCTTCACGAGATCCAATACTTCCTGTTGTGTTACACCCTCCTTGCAGGTAAAGGCCACAATTTGTGGAGTCAACGTTTCTGTATCATATAACACTTGCGCTTTTTCATACATATCACCATCGTAAAGACGGACACTAATGAGTCCATCGTCCTCTTCTGTCAACTCATAGCCCAACAGCTTGGCAATTTCGTCAGCCGTAGACGAGACGCAACCATCATATTTCTCGAAATCACTCTCGATTTTCTCATAACCAACAGTAGAAGTCTTGACATCTGTATAAGCATAATAATTGCATTTGTCACCATGGACAACAAAGGCATTAAAGCCTTCATCCTCAACACCAACCCGTTCATATTTATTCTCAAACGACTGGGTAATCTTGCTCAGATCGATATCCGTCCAATATTGGGCAGTAACCTTCTTTACCTTGTCGTTCTTATCGAAAACGAACATAACGGCATTGATATCCACATAACCAGGATAATACAGCCAGCCATTCAAAGCAGGCAGCTCCAAGTAATTCTTGCCATACTTCTTTGCGATTTCACGCTTGCTCAATGTCAAATCATCTCCATACTCATCGGTGGCATACTTTCTGTCGGAAACGATAATCTTGATGGTAACAGCTCCCACATCTGCACGAGCCGTGATATAGGTAGTACCACGCTTCAAGGCAGAAATTTCTCCCGTTTCAGAAGCCAAGGCAATCCTTGAATCAGAAGAGACATAAGAAGTTGCCGAAAAATCAGGATCTTCGTAAACAAAATTAGTTACATCACCCACATTGAGATAATAGGTATCTACGATTCGGCTATAGGTTTCTACCGCACCATAAGCCTCATTTTCCACCGTGCAAGTATATTTATCCAGATAATCTACCCTAAGCTTCTCAGTGGAACTAGAGCCCATAGACCAATTATACAAACACGACAGCACCTTTCCATCATAGGTATAGGTACTTGTATCTGCTTCCTTCAGATTAATTTCTTCCTTTACGGAGCTGGTAACAGTACAATAGGCGAAAGTACCATCTCCATTGAATGTCATCTCATTCCACATCGCCTTATCCGAGGAGCTCCAGTCTAGGAACCAGCCTCCCAGGATGCCGCTACGCGATGCAGACTCCGCCTCATCATCGTCGCTGCATGATGTACAAACCATCAATGGCAGCAGCAGGAGCGGAAGTAGCCATAATCGATTTATCAGTCGTTTCATAAGCATATTTCTTATTAATGATAGATTTATAAAATTAATATCTCAGAACGTAGCCCAGCTTCACCTCGATGGAATTGATGCGCTGCTTGTAACCGCTCATATTGTTATCACCTGTCAAGCCATTGAACATAGGAAGACGGGTACTCTCCCAATATTCCTTGTTTGCCATGTTAGACAACATCAGATTATAATTAACACCCAACTGGAAGCCCTTCAACTCATAGGCTACACCAAACTTCAAGCCATAGTTGAAACGATTGTATGGAGACTTGTCAAAAACATGTTCCACCTCGTTATTGGCACCTAAGCTTCCGCCGCTTTGAACCGTCTTCTTCAATGTCATGGTCTTGCTATACAAATCAAGGCTTGAATTAAACTGCTCGTTGTTGTTGAAAGTACCAACAGGCGAATCCATCAGCACATCCTGTCCGATACGGGTATATACATTACCATAAGTATTGGTAGAGCCAGATACCTTCAAGTTGGCCTTCAAGCCATAGCTCACGAATGGACCGGCATTGAGATGCAAGCTTCCCGTCTTGGTCAGCACGAAACGGTAAGACAGCAAGAGAGGCACCTCAAGCGTATGCATCGTATAATCCTCCTCCACATCAAAGTCGTTGTTGCCGATATAAACAGCCGACTGGGTGGCACGGCAAGTATAATCCTTCAGCGAATTATTCACTGCATTCTTATATTTATAATAGGTGTAGTTCACACCCGACATCAGGTAGAAGTTCTTATAAAGACGAATATCTGCCAGGAGTCCTACCGTGAAGCCCTGCTCCGACTTATAGTTGGCATTCTCACGAGAATCAGCAAAAGAATAGTTCAACGGACTACCCACGAAGCTGCCACCTGCAGAAGTAGACACCGTAGGCATCAGATAACCCGCAGAAACGCCAAAGGAAACTGCACGACCACCCAAACGGCGATTGTAGAAAAGACTATCGGCAAACGAAGTCAAGGTACAGGTATAATTGGTAGTCTCTGCCTTGCGCACGGTGATAAGCGTATCCTTGGCATAATACTTGTTCTTCTCCAGTCTCACCTGATATTTACCAGGTTCCATCTTCTCACTCTGGTAAGGAGACTTACCCACATTCTTTCCATTGAGGAAGACATCAAATCCTTCTACAGGAAGAGTATAGAGAGTGAACTGTCCGAAGAGAGGCTTCAGCTTGGCATCAACACGCACGATATCGTTGGTAACCTCAAAATCTCCCTCCTGAGGAGCATACTTGTCTGCCTCAACCTTGTAAGTATGCTTACCCTTGCTCATCATAGCAGCAAACACACCATTCTCTGATTTCACCTCAACGCCGTCAACAAAGACAGAAGCATCATCAGGATTATGGCTCAAAACAAACATCTGGGTGTTGGTGCTGCTTCCTGCAGCAGTCTCTGCTGCAGTATAGCTCTTCAGGCGCAATTCATAAACCACACCTTCGTCAATATTTCCCTCATACTGATACACTACAGGGAAATAACCCTCATGAGCGAAAGACAGACTTCTGGCGCCATAAGGCACATAAATCCACACCTCGCCATTGTGCTGCTCCGTCTTTACTATGCCCAAGGCATCAGCACGAAACTCGATGTCCTTCAAATTGGTTATCACACGAATCAGCGCACAAAGCTTACCCTCATCATTATCTCTCACAGGTTTAGTGATACGCGCCGTCAAGTCGTTATCCAAACGGGTGAACTTGCTCACATCCATCGTTGATTGAGCCTTAGAAAAAGCGGTGATGAAGAGAGCCATCACCAACAACAAAATTAATCTACATGTTTTCATAAAAAAATCTATTTTATTATGTTGAAATTATCTGTCCTATTTTATATCAATATTCTTTCAATAGAGTTCTACAGCTGGAAATCCTGCATACCGATTCTTCCATCTCGTGCATTCGGATCCTTATCTGGCTGCCAGGTTCTTACGTGAATGATAGGCAATTTCGGATTCGCGAAATCTATCAGGAGGAAGAGATAACCCGTATCACCATAAGATGACGAGTAATAATCCTGCTTAATCTGGATGCCATAGATATTAGGATTAGATGCAGAACGGCGGATGATATTATCGGCAAAATGAATATTCACATACTCATTGCTGGCAAAACACGCCTTCAGGCTCTTCATATACTGCGCCTTGGTCTGGCGGGTATATTTCACATGCTTCAGATTGGTAGGTCCCACTTCCCTGTTACCGGAACTCTTCACGATAGAACCCGTGATAATCAGCG
This sequence comes from Segatella copri, assembly GCF_019249655.2. Taxonomy (NCBI): domain Bacteria; kingdom Pseudomonadati; phylum Bacteroidota; class Bacteroidia; order Bacteroidales; family Prevotellaceae; genus Segatella; species Segatella copri. The sequence continues at coordinate 583,736 of NZ_CP137557.1, read as the reverse complement.
CATCATTAGAGAAAATGCTACTGATATAATCCAGACGTTTCAGGGCATACGCCGTCTTGTAGCTCTCCAGGAAGTTGACCATAACCTTTCTGGCCTCATCGCTCCAGGATCCTCTCTGCATGATGTCAACCACAGCAGCCTTGTTGAGTCCGAAGGCCAACTCATCAACCTTTCCATCATGGGTAAGATGAAAAACCACATCCTCCACGAAAGTACGGCGATTACCTTGGAAAGAGAAACTCATCGGGAAACTGCGACAGATTACTTCCTCACCATTTTTCTGGAAAGTAAGCTGAGGAGCTCTCAGAAGCTTGGCCTTTCCATAGTTGATGAGTTTGGTAAACATCGCATAGCCATCGGCTGTAAAACAATCCTTTACTCCAGCATAGTTCTTCTCTCTGATGGCAACCTCTATCTTCTGCATCGTGGCAAGATAAGGAGACACCTCGCCATCTCCCAGTGTAGAAGGAATTGAATTCAATGCGGCCGTAGATGGAGCCAAAACAGCCTGATACTGATTGTTGTTAGCCATCACAGGCTTGATGCTCTTGTCTTTTTCCAACTTCAGATGTGCCGTACGGAAAGGAACAGCCGAAGTATTGTCGAGTACCTCACACAACTCTCTGTCGTAGTTAGCTTCATCCTCACAGATATACTCTGCCTGCACATCCAGCTTGTTAAGATTCAACGATTTAGGTATCGTTATATCGCCCATGCCATCCTTGGCAGAACAGACATCAGATCTGCCCTGTCCATTATAATATGTATAATTAAAATTGGTAGCCGGCTTACCTTTATAAAGCACATTGATAACCATGGTTCGCTCGTCACCGTCATCTTCCATTGATTCAGTCGAAATAGAGATATTATTAAGAATATCATTTACATTCTTTGAAATCAGAGGCATCAGCAGCTGCTCACCACTGAACCCCAGACGAATCTTCAGTTCGCTTCCATCAGGCAAACTGCGCAGCAATGCCAAGGCAGCATAATAACTGGTCAGGGCATCAGCCACCTTGCCGTCTTTCTCATATTTCTCGGCATTAGATGCATATTCCATCACTTTCATCTTACGCTGCTCGAACAGTTTATCAAGTTCCGACTTCTTGATATACCTGAGAACGGTGGCATTAGGCTCATCTTCGATGACCAACTCTGTGGTGTTGCGCAAAGTGGTATGCGAATAGGTCTTGATAATGTTATCCACCTTGGTATTGGTCTTGACATTCTGCCCCTGGCTCTCATTGGTCATGAGATAAGTGAAATTAGACTCAACGGTAGTTGAAATCTGGCCAGCCAAAGCAGCCAAAGCGCTATTACTCGCCTGCTTCAGATTGGAACCATGTCCCAAACCACAGATATAACTATCATCTGCCTGAATGGCCTGCGCCCGTTTCAGATTCTCCTTATTCGCTTGAGCAACGGCCCAAAAGGGAACCAGCAACATTAAGAGTAACACTACATTTTTCTTCATAATTTGCATATCTTTATTTCTACTTAATTAACTAAATAAGTGCAAAGATATTAAAAAAATATGAAATGCGCAACGGGCATTTTGGTGATTTGCGCCCATTTGGTCACCCCAAGTGTTCATTGCGCTAAAAATAATGTTCAAACGGCTTCATTTTGTTTGAGCAAGGAAAAACATGGCGTTATCCTAGGAAATGTGTATTTTTGCACCATCTGAAACCTAGGAAACGTGTAAAATACAGGATTACGAAACCTAGGAAACGTGTAAAATACGGCATATTAAAAGCTAGGAAACGTGTAATAAAAAGAATATCAGTCTGTTACAAAACGAAAATCTCAGTCAATTATTAAAATGAAAAAATGTCATGAATACACAACCATAGCGATTTGCCAGATTTCCTATTTCCGTTTTTGCTGTTCCCGTATTATCCTGAACGCCAAATCGGCAAACTTTTTCATGGCCGCCTGAACCTGTCCTCGTCCGAAAGCCCAGAAAATGAGGGCGGCAGAGGCTGGTGCAGCATGTGTTCCTACATACTTGTACTTCCCTGAAGGACACTAACTTTTAGCAAAATAAGGCATTCTGAACACCCCAAAACTTGTAAAATAAGGCATTCTGAGTTTTTTAGTAGTAAATTGGTAGCGAATAAAAAATGCTATTTGAAAGAATATTGGAGTAAAGATTTTCTTGGATAAAGAAAACGACGAAACGCATTATCTGCATTTCGTCGCTTCCTTTTTATAAGTCTATCAGATTCCTGAAGAATCTAAAACATTAAAAATCACCAGGTCCTTTTCCCCTTCATTCCCCCACCATAATCCTCACTTCATAAAAGCTGGAGCCGTAGCCTTGCCAATAGCCCAGGGCACCATGCACATTCGACTCCAGATTGGTATTCACTGGCATCAGGGGAATTCTGGATAATGCCAGCATATCCTCGAAACTGCGCCAGAAGGCATACCCCTCATCGGTTAAGGTGGATAACTTTACCCTTACAACCTCATCCTTCTTGAAAAAGGGGGTGAAATTCTTCTGCAGATTATCCCTGCCACGCTTCACGGACAACTTGCCATCCTCTCCTATCATCCCATCATCAAAAAGCCCCAACTCTGCTGACGACATTTCCCTTTGCTTACCAACCACCTGCGTAAAAAGCTTGCACTTTCCACGATAAGAAGTATAAGCATAAAGCTGGAAAAGACTGTCCACATCCGTAGGCTCTACACGAAATGAATCTATCTTTGCCGACACAGGTATGCGGGTTCTGGCTTCAGCCACCTTGCCATCCGAAGCCTCAACCCGCAAGCTGTACTCCCTGCCCTCCTCGCCACGCATATCATAAGTGGTATATATAAAAGGTGGAAAATACTTTTTATCATATCGCCCCGCCAATACCTCTGTTCTCTCGCCATCAGAAATGGTGACCTTTGCCCAACGGTCCATATAACGGGAAAGACTATCCAGCGACAACGCATCATCACTCAACGGTATCGTGCGGGTCAACTTTACCACTGGGAAGCCACCTGCATCTATCCACCCCTCAACCACCAGTTGCGACTGGCTGGAAGTGGAAACATCCTGACTGCATCCTCCCAACAGAAAAGATAAAGACAAGACTATCATGACGATGTAACTGCGACTGATTTTCATAACCGAATTGATTAAAATTTATAATAATAATTGATGGATGGCATAATGGGCATCAGGAACTTGAAAGAACCATATCTCACGTGATTATCATACACCTTGATACGGTAGAACAAATCGTTTCCATGCAGGGTTGCATTGTAGAGAGAGAAATTAATGCCACTGCGACGGGTTCCCCTGGCAACGAAATCATAACTCAACGACAAATCGAGTCGCATATAAGGACTAACCCTGTTTCCATTGTGAGATCCATACTCCGTAACGATATTACCCGACATCAGATAGGCGTAATTCACTTTTGTATAAGGAGTTCCGGATGCCAGAACATAGGTTGCCCCTAAATTGAGACGGCGGTTAATGCGATAAATAGCCACGGCATTCAATTCGTAAATACGTTCATGTCCGGCAGGATACCATCCCTGATATTGTGCGCCATCAAACTTTCGCATGGCTCTTCCCAGGGAAGCGCTCAACCATCCCGTGAGTTTTCCCCTTCTCCTTTCAAGAAGAAGATTCAAGCCATAGTTGTAGCCCTTGCCATGCAACAGGGATCCATCAAAGGAATAAGAAGAGAAGAGTATGTCAAACATGTTGCTGCTATTCTCCATCTGGTGCTTCAGCCATTTATAGTAAGTTTCAACACTCAACCGATATTCCCTCTCGGCAAACCAGAACTCTCCCTGCAGGGCTACGTGATAGGCATACTGCGGACGATGGTCCGCATCGGCAGCAAACCAGAATTCCGTAGGAAGTCCTGCTGAAGAAAAACCTGTCTGGAAAAGATATTGGTTCCGGATACCCAGATTGAGATTCAGCTTTGCCGATGGCGACAGATTGTAATCAAACTTAAGATGAGGCATCACCCGATAGTAGGATTTCTGACAATGATACCCCGAAGCCCTTGTTCCCAGTTCCATCAGGAGCTTTTCACCCAAAGGTTGGCAATACTGCAGATAAGCACTGGTTTCCATCGCCTTCTGGCGCTGTGTATCAGACTGATAATTAGCCAGATTACCCGATATTCCGACATTTTGCGGCAACAATTGATGGCGAATCACTTCAGCACCCATCTTCCATCTTCCCCAGGAAAGATTTCCCTTATATCCAAAATCGAAGATATAGGAACGCATTCCTACCTGGAAGGAATATTCATCGATGTTCAGGCGATTGGCATAGCGGGAATAATATACCGTCTGCTCCATCGTCCAATCACTCTTTCCTTCATCCGAAGTTTCCTTCGAACGCGAATACCAATGGAGTGCTGCCATCGTATTATCCCATTTCAGTTTGCCCAGCAAGCCATGACTTGCCTGCCCCAATTTCATGTTATCAAATCCCCAGTAGCCCTCCAGTTTCAACACATTGGCATCATCAATCTGGGTGATATAAGAGAGATTATAATCGGAGAAATCATACTTCACTTCATCGCCATCTACCTCAAGCCACTTGGAATAGAGCAGATTGAGATAGGCGGCACGAGCTGAAAGCAAAAGCAGGGAGCGTCTGCCAAGAGGCAAGCGAAGAGTACCCTGCGAAGACATCGGACCTACCGACAGTTCACCATGTGCACCACCCGCCGAAAGACTATCTTCTGCCCCAAGCCAAGTAGGGGTCAACATATCCACGCTACCCCCAAGCCTATTGGGAAAAGAAGCGGAAGCAGGAGATTTCAGCAGACTCATCTCGTTGAAATGTCCGGCATTGAAGATGGAGAAGAAACCCAGCAGATGTGCCGCATTATAAATAGGTACACCGCCGAGGGAAACAGAATTATGGGAATTATCGCATCCCTGGATATGCAGACCGGCATCATATTCAGAATTGGTCTGTACCCCAGGCAAGAGTTGGGCATAATGCATAGGGTCGGCATTGCCCAGAATATGAGGCATATCATCCATGAGCTGCATGTTGATGATGCTGGCACCCTCTATCTCCCTCAACTGAGAGCGAAGGCGCTTGCCCCGAATCTCCACATCCTGAAGTCCATAATGATTGAGCGTGTCGGTCAATTCAGCCGACACGCCCTTAAATATGCAGAATGCTACATAAATAAATATGCAGAAAACTCTTTTCACTATCAAATAATTCCCTGATAATTCAACAATAGAAATAATGAATTCTCTTAATTATACATTCTGATGAAATCGTCCACGATGCTCTGCACCTTATCCACGACACTCTTGAATGACTTCTCGTTGAAGTAATCGTAGTAAGAATACTTGGAACCGTCAGAGAATTCCAACCATGGCTCAGCATACCAATAGTGGTAGTTGCCATAGCCATCGTCTACAGGTGCGAGATAAACCTTAGAGCTGCTCTTTGAGCTGTTGTTGAGGTATAACTTGGCATCAATCAGCTTGTTGGCATTCTCAAGATACTGCTTAAACTGCGCCTCGTTTTCATCATTACTGCCCGCCTTGTCAAGGTTTTGAATCAGCAGATCAACATCCGAAAGCGTAGCAATCACCTTAGCCTTACCCAAGATGTCAACCGACACAGAAACCTTGCCGTAAGATCCCTGCAAATCATTGCCGATAGAACCCGTAGCACTGGCAGCAACCGTAATCAGCGTTTCGTTACCCTTAGAGACAGTTGCCTTAGCCTCAGCCGACTTTCCTGCCTTGAAAGCCACCTTGTTAACCACTACCTTATAAGCACCAACCTGAGCTGTGGAAGTAATCTCTACTTCATCCTTGGTCAGGTCAATCTCACCACTGGTCTTCACCTGGGTTTCAACCGTGGTCATGGCTCTTACCTCGCCATTTCTAGTTAGAGTAAGTTCCATCTTCTTAGGCAAGAAAAGGCGATATTCGTCTTTATACTCCTGCCACTTGTAGCCATCCCAATAGCCATCCTCTTCGTCGAAGCAATCGTGATGAATTTTCGTACCCTCTTTGCTGGCCTTCAAGGTAAGCACGCATTTGTTGCCCTGCTTGTCGTTGAAGATGAAAGAAAGATGATCGCCACCCTTCTGAGTCTGTTTCCACACTCCGTTCTGAAGCGTAAACTCACCTACGAAGTTAGATGCAATGATCAGGTATTTGGTACCATAGTCGCTGCTTGAAACCACAGAAGCATCTCTACATGCCTCGAACCAACGAGACACGGCATCGTCTTCTTCGAACTCAACGCCATCAATCATGTTCTTGAACTCCTGCAAATCACTCACGTTCATCTTGCCCAACAATTCCTGGGCTGTAGCTTCCAGACTCTGCTTGGCTTGTGCGGCGGTCATATCTGCCGTTCCGCTGCCACCGCCAGGATTATCACTTCCTCCGCCAGGGTTCTCTGTGCCACCACCCGGATTCTCTGTACCTGGGACATTAGGATCATCACTGCTACTGCAAGACACCATGGAAAAGGTCATTGCCATAGCCAAAAAAGATACCAATAAGAAATTATTCTTTTTCATACCAGTTAGTTCCATGCTTGTCTATCCTCAAGAACAAGCGGTTAAATGAACATAGGTGGTGAGGACATCATTCCACCTCTTTACAATTCTCCTTTATTATTTTATTTTTTCTTTATTCTTTTCTTCACGATTCTTCCCTGGTTTTCTTGTCTGCCACATACATGCCCAGCAGGATGCAGGTGGCGCCCACCAGGAAATAGGGGGTGATTTTCTCGTCGAGCACCCACGACGCAAATATCATGGTGGTGATAGGGTTGAAATACACCCAGTTGGTAGCCTTCACCGTTCCCAGTTTCGAGATGCACCAGTTCCAGGTGAGGAAGCAGATCATGGAGGCGAGACAGCCCAGAAAGAGCAGGTTGCCGAAGACCTGCGGACGGATGAAGACCTCTATCGGCGGGAATCCCGGAATGAAGAGATAATAGGGCAGAATGGTCAGCACACCATAGAAGAACACCTTCCGGGTGATGAATGCCGCCCCATAATGATTGCTCACCGACTTCATCAGCAGCGAATAAATCGCCCAGCACATGCAAGCCGTAAACGCCAGGGCATCGCCCACCGGAGAGAGATGGAGCACGAATCTGCCGTTCAGCACCACGATGATCATTCCCACAAAAGCCAGCAGCGAACCGAGCAGCTGCACGATGTGGATGCGGGAGGAATCCTTATAGACCATACGCACCAGCAGGGTGGCGAAGAGCGGACAGGAGCACACAATGAGCGAAGTATTCGTGGTGGTGGTGAAGTTCATCGCCTCGTTCTCGCTGTAGAAATAGAGCGAACCGCCCGTAATACCCAGCAGTGCCATCTTGGCCTCATCCTTCCACGAGTCGGCAAGGAAGCGGCGATGGTTGAAGCAGAGCATCAGCACGTAGGCGATGGAAAAGCGCAAGGTGAAGATCTGGGCTGGCGAAAGCCCATTGAGCATCAACACCTTGGTAGCGACAAAGGTGGTACCCCAAATCGCCACCGTGAGGAAGGCGACGAGGTGATAGAATATATTGCTATTTCTTGTCATTCATTACTAATTTTTCGTTTTATTATGCAAAAGTAAGATTTTTCCGTGGATAAACCAAGACTTCTGCACTTTTTTTTGTAACTTTGCAGTATGATTTTGCATTCCATAGACCAAGCCCTGTTATCAGGCATCGACATTCCCGAGCGCATGAACAATCCGCTCGATTATCAGCCTCATCCTCTTTGCATCGCCGTATGCAAGGAGCTGCAAACCTATCTATCTGAGCGTGAAGACTGGCGAGAGGAGATAGATAAAGGAAAAATGTTTGGCGTACTCATCGTTGAGAATGCCAAACCGGAACCTGGTGCCTCAGAAATAGGCTATCTTGCAGCCTATAGCGGACAGATAGGCGGAAGAAGCGACTGGGATGACTTTGTGCCAGCCGTATTCGACTATCTGCAGCCCGACGGATATTTCAAGACCCATGAGGCTGAAATATCCGATATCAACCAGAGAATCAAGCAATTGGAGGGCAATGAGCATATAAAGGAAGCCAAGAGCCTCATCCTGCAACTGCAGGAAGAGCGGAAGCAGACCATCGCTGCCTATCAGGAAAAGATGAAGGAGGCGAAGGCAAAGCGTGATGCCCGGAGAAAGACAGGAAATCTTACCCCGGAGGAAGAGGCTGAGATGGTGAAGGAAAGCCAGTTTATGAAGGCTGAACTGCGCCGACTCAAGAAATCGCTTTCCGAAAAGACTACCCTGGAAACGGAATATGAAGTCTTTCAAGCGGATATTCTTCGCCTGAAGCAACTGCGCAAGACATTATCTGATGCCTTGCAGCAATGGTTGTTCTCGCAGTTCCGCATGCAGAATCATGAAGGCAAGATGAAGGACCTGCTGGAGATTTTCAGGGATGCAGCCCTCAGGGATTATCCGCAATCCACCATTGTAACGAACAGAATAGCTGCCCTGAAGATGGTGCCGCCAGCCGGAAGTGGCGAGTGCTGCGAACCGAAACTGCTGCAATATGCTTACCTGCATGGTTACAGGCCTTTGCAGATGGCGATGTTCTGGTGGGGCGAAAGTCCAAAGGAGGAGATTCGCCATCATCTGCAGTTCTATCCTGCCTGTAATGGCAAATGCAAGCCGATATTGCATTGGATGCTGCCGGATAGGGTATTTGATTCTAAAATTGCCGAAAAGCAGGCTTTGGAAATCTTATATGAAGACGACCAGTTGGCTGTCATCTACAAGCCTTCGGGATTGCTGTCTGTGCCGGGCAAGGATTCATCCCAGCCATCCGTCTATTCCATCATGCGGAAGAAATATCCAGCAGCAAGCAGTCCGCTGATAGTCCATCGTCTCGACATGGCGACGAGCGGTCTGATGATTATTGCCAAGACAGATTTCGCTTACCATCGTCTGCAGAAGGAGTTTCTTCACCATCGGGTTCAGAAGAAATACATTGCCATCATCGGATGCAAGGATCAGAAAGCCTGCGATAAAATCTGGGAAAAAGCAAAGAAAGAAGAATTGAAGGAAGAAGGAAAATCTTCTATTTCCGCAGAAAAGCAGAAGATTTCCCTTCCGTTGATGCCCGATTATCTGGATCGTCCCCGCCAGATTGTGAATCATGATCAGGGCAAGGAGGCGATTACGGAGTATGAGGTTCTGGATCGCATCGATGCCACCCATCTCCGCCTGGCACTCTATCCCAAGACGGGCAGGACCCATCAGCTCCGTGTGCATTGTGCCCACCACGAAGGCTTGAATGCTCCCATCCTTGGCGACCCGCTCTATGGCAACGAGAAGGCAAGCCGCCTTCATCTCCATGCCGAGGAGATTACCTTCGAGCATCCTCTTACGGGGAAGGAAATCAACATCAAGCGAGAGGCTGATTTTATTTACCCTTAAGGCAAAAAATATTTTCCCTTAAGGGTAATAATATTTAGCCTTAAGGGAAAATTTTGTGCTATAAAAAAGTCTATTATATAAAGTCTACTATACAAAGTCTATTATACAAAGAACATGATAATAACCTGGGCGATGATGACTCGGATAAACATTCCCAGCGGATACACCGTGGCGTAGCTGATGCTAGGGGTGTCGCCATCCAGCGTCTCGTTGGCATAGGTGAGTGCCATCGGATTCGCCATGCTTCCACAGAGGATTCCGCAGATGCTTCCGAAATCATACTTCTTGGTCTTCAGGATGATGAAGCCCACGATGACCACAGGAACCACCGTGATGAGGAAACCGATGCCTACCCACATCAAACCCTCGGGACGAATCACCGTCTCGAAAAACTGTCCACCAGCCGACAAGCCCAAGCAGCCCAGATAGAGAGCAAGACCCAGTTCGCGCAGCATCAAACCCGCACTTCGCGTCATATAAGAGATAAACTGCACACGAGGACCAAGGGCACCAATGAGAATACCCATCACGATAGGACCGCCGGCAATGCCCAGACGCACAGGCGCCGTCATGCCCGGAATATGAAGCGGAATGGTTCCTACGGCAAGACCGAGGATGATTCCCAGGAAGATGGCACCCAGATTAGGCTCGTTGAGCGTCTTCACGGCATTACCCAGGAACTGCTCCACGTGGTCGATGCTCGTTGGGTCGCCCACCACGGTAAGGCGGTCGCCGTATTGCAGTCGGAGGTCGTCGGTGGCAAGCAGTCGGATATCACCACGCAGCACTCGGCTCACGTTCACACCATAGGTGTTGCGCATTTGGAGGCTTCCCAGTCGCTTTCCGTTGAGTCCCGGACGGGTCATCACGATGATTCGGCTTTCCAGTTTGGCATCGATGGCATTCCAGTCTACCTTATCATTATTCCACTCCTTATCCACCTTCTTTCCGAAGAGAATCTGCATGGCAGCTGCCTCATCCTTGTTGGTAACCACGAGCACATTGTCGTTGGTATGGAGCACGGTATCAGCTTCCGGCACGATGACCTGTTCGCCTCTCCATACTCTTGAGATGATGAACTTGCGATGGGTCATCATCGAGATTTCGGCGATGGTATTGCCATTGAGTGCCGGGTTCACGATGACGTACTGTCCGATGGCTGTATGGTCGTCTTCATCGGCACGTCGGATTTCCAGGTCAGCCGGCTTGACGAAGAGCTTGCGCAGGAACATCATCGCCAGGATGACGCCCACTACACCCAGCGGATAGGTGACGGCACAGCCAAGTGCCGCTCCGCCGCTAGGCAAGCCCAACTGCTGCAATGCCTGCTGGGCAGCACCCAGGGCTGGCGTATTGGTGGTGGCACCGCAGAGGATGCCCACCATATCAGGCAGACTTACGGGCAGCACCAGGCAGAGGAGGAGGGAAAACAGAGTTCCCACCACGATGACCGCCAGACTCCAGAGATTGAGCGCGATGCCTTCGTGGCGCATGGAGCCGAAGAAGTTAGGGCCCACATAGAGTCCCAGCACGTATACAAACATGGTAAGTCCGAAGCTCTCGGCAAACTCCAGCATGTCAGGGTCGATGGAGAGTCCGAGATGGCCCGCCACGATGCCCACGAAGAAGACGAAGGCGATGCCGAGGGAGATACCTTTTACATGGAGCTTGCCGAGGGCAAGTCCCAAAGTACAGATCAATGAAAGAATGACGATGCCTTGCACCGCCGAATGCACGTTGATTAAATTATCAAACCACATAGTGTTGTTTAAATTTCAATTCCCGAGATAATGTTCGTTTATTCTATTTCGGCTGCAAAGGTACATTAAAATAAGTATTCTACAAAAGAAAAATGTTCTTTTCTTCCCAATAATTCCAACAAAAGTAGAAATAAAAGAAGAGACGTTGCCCTGAGTCGAAGATTTTTTGTAACTTTGCAGGCGTTTTAAAATAAAAATGATGAAAGATATTTGTTGTATTGGACACGTAACGAAGGATAAGATTGTTACTCCCCACCGCACGGTTTACATGGCAGGCGGCACTTCTTTTTATTTTGCCTACGCCATCAACCAGTTGCCCAAGGACGTAAGTTTCTCGCTGGTTACGGCAATGGATCCTACAGAAACTGAACCGATAGAGAAGATGCGCCAGGCTGGCATCGAAGTCACCCTGAACCCATCCCGCAACACGGTGTTCTTCGAGAACATCTACGAGGAAGACCAGAACAAGCGCAAGCAGCGCGTGCTTGCCAAGGCAGACCCTTTTACCATCAGGCAGCTGGAGAAGGTGGAGGCGAAGGTTTACCACCTGGGCAGTTTGCTGAGCGATGATTTCTCGCCAGAGGTAGTGGAGTTCCTCTCACGCAGCGGCAGGGTTTCCATCGACGTGCAGGGTTATCTGCGCGAGGTGAGAGACGAGAAGGTTTATCCCATCGACTGGAAGGAGAAGCTGGAGGTGCTGAAGCACACCTATTATTTAAAGGTGAACGAAACGGAGATGGAGACCATCACGGGACTGAAGAATCCCCGGGAGGCAGCCAAGCTCATCCATTCGTGGGGCGTTACCGAGGTAATCATCACCCTGGGCAGCGAGGGTTCTCTGATTTATGTAGATGACACCTTCTATGAGATTCCCGCCTATCCTCCTCACGAGGTGGTGGATGCCACAGGATGCGGCGACACGTATTCGGCAGGTTATCTCTACAAGCGACTGCAGGGTGCCACCCCTACCGAAGCAGGCAAGTTTGCTGCAGCCATGTGCACCATCAAGCTGGAGCACAACGGTCCGTTCAACCGCAGCATCGAGGATATAGAGCAGATTATCAAATAAACATGTTATTTCAGAACCCCAAATAGGAATATAAAGCCTGTTTGGGGTTCTGTTTTGTTATATTTTCCGCTTATTTGTATCAAATTGAGGTTCATCATGAAAGAAAAATCAGAAATGAACCATTATGAACTTGTATAGTTTCCCATTTTTCATTATCTTTGCAAGCAAAAATCATAAACTAATAATTTAAACTACGAACAAATGAAAGCAATGAAGCAATTCGGAATCTTAGCATGTAGCCTACTCGCTCTTGCAGCATGCTCATCGGGAAGCAGCAGCGACCCAATTCCATCAACAGGTCAAGAGAGCAAGAAGTTGCCTATCCATATCAGCACCTCTGTTGATACACGGGTCATCAACAACTCCTTCGAGGAAGGAGACAACATCGGTTTGTTTGTAGTCAACTACAATACAGACGGTTCTGCAGCCACCCTCAAGGCAACAGGCAATCATGTGGACAACATGAAGTTTACCTATAACGGCACATGGACTCCAGCCTCTCCTATCTACTGGAAAGACAACACCACCCCTGCCGACTTCTATCTGTATTATCCATACACCGCCACTATCGGCGATGTAACTGCCCTGGTATGGAGCGTGAATGCAGACCAGAGCACAACCGAGAAATACAAGGCAGGCGATCTGCTGATAGGCAAGACCACCCATGTGGCTCCTACCGAGAATGCCGTGAAGATCGATGCGAAGCACGTGATGAGCCAGATGGCCATTTCCCTGAAGCCAGGCAATGGCTTTACAGAGGAATCGCTGGGCAAGGCAAAGATCAGCGTAAAGATTAACCAGCTGAAGACCCAGGCTACCGCCAATCTCGTAACTGGCGAATTGACTGCCAAGGGCGATGCTGCCGACCTTACTCCGCTGAAGGAAGAGGGCAACAACTATAAGGCTCTCATCATTCCGCAAGCTGCAGGCGAAGGCGTACTCATCACCGTGAACGTGGATGGCAGAAACTACCAACTGAAGAAGGCTGCCAACTTCACCGCCTTCGAAGCAGGAAAGAAGCATAAGTTTACCGTAACCCTGAGCAAGACCAGCAATGGTGTGAATGTGAACATCACCAAGTGGGAAGACGACGGAATCGACTACGGAGGCACAGCAGAATAAAAAGATTCACTCTTAAACAAAGACGATATGAGAACAATTCATATTTCCAAGCACACCTTATTATATTATATGGTGGCTTTGGTAGCCATGCTCTTCACAGGCTGTAGCGATGATTTCTTCGGCAGCAGCGAACAGCATGACAGCAACCGCATCCAGCTATCGGGCGACATCGACCAGATTGCCGTGACCCGCGTCAACGACAACGGTTTCTGCAATGGCGACGTGATGGGTGTTTACATCGTAGATTACGATGGCAATACTCCTGGAACCCTGAAGGTTAGCGGCAACCGTGGCGATAATGTGCGCCACACCTTTGATGAGCCTAACTATAAATGGAGTTCTGCCTACGATCTTTTTTGGAAAGACAAGCATACTCATATTGATGTGTATGGCTACTATCCTTTTGCCAACCCTGAGAGCATCGAGGACTATCAGTTTGAAGTGCAGAAGGACCAGAGCACCACAACGTCAGAGGGTGAGATGGGTGGTTACGAAGCGAGCGATTTCCTCTGGGGGAAGGTGTCCGATGTGGCTCCTACCACCAGCGTTATCCGTTTGCCTCTGGCTCATCGCATGTCTAATGCCCGTGTTACCCTGATTCAGGGTTCCGGTTTTGCCGAGGGCGAATGGGCGAATACCAAGAAGATAGTCCTGACAGCCAATGTGGCTCGCAAGGCAAGCATCAACCTTTCTACCGGCGAAATCAAGACAGCCGGAAGTGCAGAGAGCACTATGACCATTCCATCTCGTGTCAACGACGAGTGGCGCACCATCGTGGTTCCTCAAACCGTGGCAGCCGGCACTACCCTCTTCAGCATCACCATCGGTGGTGTGCCTTATAAGTTCACTAAGAACGAGGCACTTACCTACGTGGCAGGCAAGATGATGAACTTCGGTATCAAGGTGGATAAGCAGGCAGGAAGCGGCACTTATAAGCTTACTTTGGTTAGCGAAAGCATCACTCCTTGGGAGAATGATCTGGTAAGCCATGATGCTACGGCGAAGGAGTATATTGTCATCAACTCTACTCCTGGAGGTTTGAAGAATGCCATTACTGCGGCTAATAAGGACTATACTCAGGTTCGAAATCTCAAGATTACAGGACAGATTAATGCAAAGGATTTCTACTTCATGAGAGATTCTATGCTCCGTTTGTCAGCATTGAATTTGAAAGAAGTTCGAATCAAAGGATGGGGAAAGAACGAAGAGAATGAAGAGAATATGGATGATCAAATTCCAAATAGTGCTTTCTATTTCATTCAGACTGTGGGAGGAAGTAATAGTCTCAATAGAATAGTTCTTCCTGACACTTTAAAATCTATTGGTTCAAATGCGTTCTACGGCTGCAAATATCTGTCAGGTTCTCTTATAATCCCTGAAGGTGTGACAGAAATTAAACGTGGAGCTTTCAACGGATGCATCGGTCTAAATGGAATCTTATCTCTCCCATCTACTCTAAAAAAATTAGGAAATAGAGGCGAAGATGACATGGGTGATGAAGGAACTGACTATTATGGAGGCGTATTTCAAAATTGTAGAAATCTTACAGGAAATTTAATTTTGCCAGATAATTTGGAATTAATTAGAGGATATTGCTTCTCTGGGTGTAGTGGATTATATGGTGAATTAAGATTACCTGCAAAACTTAAGAGAATGGGTAATTGTGCGTTTAGTTACTGTTCTGGATTCTCAGGCTCATTATCAATACCACAAGGTATTACAGCCCTACCATCTGAAGCATTTCATAACTGTGGTTTTAACGGAACATTAACTTTACATGATGGTATAACAAATATTGCAAACGATGCTTTTGCTGACTGTCATTTCAAAGGCGAATTACACTTGCCCAAAAGTCTAAAAGTCATTTCGGAAAACGTCTTCTGTAATAATGATTTTTCTGGAACCTTAACATTACCATCTACCCTTACCCATATCGGTAGCAATGCTTTTGCCAACAATTGGCGATTGATGGGAGTTCTTGATATTCCTAATGAAGTAGAAAGTATCGGTGAAAGTGCATTTTCAAACTGTAAAATGTTGGAAGGTATTATCTTCCCAGAATCTATGGAGACAATACGTCAAGGCGCATTCTCGGATTGTTTCGGGATTACATCTATACGATGCAAAGGAACGATGCCTGCCCATATTGAGAGCGGAGCTTTCAATGGCGTAGCCAAGGACAACTTCACCCTTGAAGTCCCAGAATCAGCCATCGCTCAGTATCAAGCAGCCAGCGGCTGGTGCGACTTCAAGCGCATCGCTGCCCACCACGAGCTCGTTTGCCGACCATCTGTTGCCTGCGCCTTGAGCACGGAGCATAAGCAGAAACTGGTGGTTAACGCCGAAGGCGAATGGGAAGTAGCCAGCAAGCCAGACTGGTGCGAGGTTTCTCCAACCAGCGGAAACAAGAAGACAGAAGTAACCTTGACCATCAAGGGAATGTCTAAAAATGCCGACAGCCGTGATGGAAAGGTGGTGTTCCGACTGAAAGACAAAGACTATACCCACGAATGCAGCGTTTCTCAGTATGGCTATGAATATGGCGAGGACGAATGGATTACCCTGCAGAAGGCTACCAAGGGCAACAAGGGTGGAATCAACATCGTTCTGCTCGGCGATGGCTTTAACGCAAAGGATATTGCCAGCGGCGAATATCTGAAGAATATCAAGCAGGAAGTAGAGTATTTCTTCGGTATTGAACCTTACAAGACTTACCGTGATTACTTCAACGTCTATACAGCCATTCCGCTTTCTACAGAATCGGGCGTGGGAACCGTGAATACCATCCGCTACAACAGATTCAACACCACCTTTACCGGTGGCGTAGGATTGAAGGCTGACTATGACGAAGTATTCAGTTATGCTTTGGGTGCTCCAACCGTGAACAAGGGCAATCTGAATCAGACGCTGATCATCATCGTTCCTAATTCTACCGATTACGGCGGCATCTGCCAGATGTGGGAAGACGGTTCGGCAATAGCCTTCTGTCCTCAGAGTACCTACGGTTATCCGCTCGATACCCGTGGTGTCATCCAGCATGAGGCAGGCGGTCACGGATTCGGAAAGTTGGGCGATGAGTACATTTATCACAATGCCTTCATTGATTTCTGCGATTGTACCTGCTGTGGTCACGTTCTTGAATTCAACGGAGCCAAGTCGCTCGGCTGGTACGACAATCTTGAACTTACCGGCAAGATGCACAGCGTGGGCTGGAGCCATCTGATCTTCGACGACCGCTATAGCGACATCGTGGATATTTACGAGGGAGGCTACATGCACAACCGAGGCGTCTTCCGTTCGGAGCCGAACTCCTGCATGAACAATGATATTCCTTATTACAGCACCATCAGCCGTGAGAGTATCGTGAAGCGCATCAAGGCGTATGCAGGAGAAACCTACAGTTTCGAAGACTTCGTGAAGAACGACAAGCGAGATGCAGGAATCGTGGAGAGCCGTACCTTCGGCGGAAATGGCGACCAGCGCACCGCTGGAACCTATCAGCATGCTCCTATGATTCACAAGAGCAGTCCGCTGAAGATGGCAAAGGTGAGAAGGCATCGCTAATGGCGAGTGCCAGGTTCATCATAGTACAGACCATTAAAATATAGAAAAAATATGAAGAAACATATAATAAGATACGCAGGTTTTGCGTTGGCTATATTAGGAATGGTATCTTGCAGCGAAGAGCAGGAAACGGCTCTTCGCTCGCAAGATGCGAAATCCACACCGATGACCTTCCTGGTGAGCCATCCGGGACAAGCAACCCGTGCCACAGAGACCAGCTTTGAGCAAAACGACAAGATTGGACTTTACGTGGCAGATGCAAAGGCACAACTGGAAATAGGAGGCAACCTGGTGAACAACGAAGCGCTGACCTACGATGGAAGCAAATGGGCGGCAGCCCGAACCCTCTACTGGGACAAGGGCACCTATACTGCCTATGCTTACTATCCCTACATGGAAGATGTAAGCAGCATTACAGACCAGCCCTTCAGCGTAGTCCTGGATCAAAGCACCGCCAAAAGCAAGGAAGCCCTGGGCGGCTATGAGGCAAGCGACCTGCTCTTTGCCAGCAGCAAGAACATTTCGGCATCAGCCTCACCCATCCCTCTCAACTTCAAGCACATCATGAGCAAGCTCAAGATTCGCCTGATAAAAGGAGAGGATTTCGAGGGCGATATGCCTACTACGGCTCAGGTAACCATCCACAACACGGTGCCCACTGCCACCATCGACCTGCAAGCAGGTGTGGCAACCCGCTATGTAAAGGGAACCCGAAAGAGTATCATCGCACATCAGGACGATGCAACCAGCTATTCGGCCATCATCGTGCCTCAGCGCATCGAAAACCGAATGCCGCTCATCGAGGTGGTGATGAAAGGCGTGAGCTATCTCTTCGAGAGCAAGTTCCAGTTTAAACCTGGAACTGAACATCTCGTCAACCTCATCATCTCCGACAATCCAGACCAGGTGAAGATTGAAGTCGGTGGAGAAATTAAAAACTGGCAATAAGAATAAAAAATAATGAAGAAGACGGTAAGTATTTTATCCCTTCTGGTTCTCCTTCTTGGAGGTTGGGCGGCAGCATTATGGCTGTCGCCCTTCGCTGATTATAAAGAAAACAGCAAGGAAACCCGATACGGAGTACACGAAGGACTGGAACTGGTAGAACAAGACAACGGTAAAGAAGGCAAGCAATACGTGGTGGAGAATGAAGACGGCAAAGAACTGTTTGCCATCCCCTTACGTGATTGTCTGCTTGATACCCGCTATCGAAACGGGCAACTCCGATTCCGAGAAAAGAACACGAAAAGAGAAGGATACATAGACCGTCAAGGCAGTATTTTCCTGAATGAAGATGCTGCTGAATACAAATCGGCTGAAGCACAGAAAGGCATCGCTAATCTGACAGAAAAAACGAAAGGAGAAACGATTTCAGAAGATTATTCCGGAGATTATTCCGGGAGAAATCCTGGGGATCATTCCAGAGAAAAGAAGGGCTCTGTCGATGGACAATCAGGCAGAAAGACGAGTGCCCTCTCGCAGATAGATCTCAAGACGATGGCGCAGAGCAATCCTTTCTATAAGGAAGCCTCAAAAATCATGCAGGGCAAACTGGCTGAAACCGATGCCAAGCGCCGCCACACCATTCTGAACTACTGTGAGCACTTCCGCACAGCCTACACCACCAAGGACATCGATTTCCTGCGGCAGGTGTTCAGCGACAAGGCGCTCATCATCGTGGGAAATGTGGTAAAGCCCATCGCCAACGATGGCAAATGCCAGGCAGAAAACCGGGTAACCTTTGCCATCCATTCCAAGCGCGACTACCTGAACCGTCTTACCAAGGTATTTGCTGCCAATCAGAAAATCGATGTCAGATTCTCGGGATTCCGCATCATGCGCCATCCTACGATGGACGGCATCTACGGTGTAACGCTCAGACAACAATACAAGAGCGACAGGTATAGTGACGACGGCTATCTCTTCCTGCTCTGGGATTTCAGAGACAAGTCGATGCCACTCATCCATGTTCGCACCTGGCAGCCAGCCGGAACCGTCCATACAGGCGATGATGTGATTAATATTCAAGACTTTAATTTAGAATAAAAGAAAATTATGATGGGAGAAGTTAGAGAAGCTTTCGCTTCGCAGAAAATGAAAGAGCAACTTCTGAAGGTGCTGCAACTAGCCATGATTCTCTGGCTAGCCATTCCTTCTGTCCTCCGGGCACAGGAGTTTTCGGTGGCAAGTTTCCGCCAGCTGCCTAACGACGTGAGCGCCTTTATCAACAATGTGCGTGACCTGAACGATGAAGCCTGCGCCCTGATCAAGGTGGTGGCTCCAGCCGACTTTGCCTTCTCCTCCCCGCTCGGCATCGTGAAGAGGAAGGACGAAGTGGGGGAAATATGGCTTTATCTGCCGAAAGGCACCAAGACCCTCACCCTGAAACATCCTGAATGGGGCGTACTGCGTGATTACCGACTGGGTAAACCGCTGGAGAGCAGAATGACTTACGAGATGAAGCTCAACCTGCCGAAACCAGCCATCACGGAACTCCACGATACGATAGTAGAGATAAAGACCATCACCGACACCATCGCCATCGAGAAGGTGCGCCCTAAGATGCCGCTTGCCTTCTATAGTCTGGCCACGGTTTCCCTGCACAAAGACGGTCCGTCGTATGGTATCTTCCTTGCCCTGATGCGCCGCCATGGTTTCTTTCTCCATGCCAGCAGTAACCTGAAGAGCATAGGAAACACGGAGGGCAACTGCGACAAGGAAGGCTTTACTGGCAGCAGTAATATCAAACCCTACTATTCGGGCGAAACCCGCCACACCAACTATACGCTCACGGCAGGAGCCATCCATCACATCACGCATGGCGTCTGCCTTTTCGAAGGCGTAGGATACGGTAAGTCGGCCACAGCCTGGCAACTGAGCGAGAGCGAAGGAAAAGGTTATCTGATCAACGACGGACTTTCTGATAAAGGAGTAACCGCAGAACTGGGAGCCCTGGCTTCCTTCGGAAAACTCAGTATTTCAGCCTCAGCCATTACTATCGCCGGAAAGCAATGGCAGGGCAGCATCGGAATAGGAATCAAACTGGGAAAATCAAAATCCGGGAAATCAAGCCGAGAAAAATAATCCAGGAAAATAAGAATGAACATCAAGATGAAAAGTAAACTGATTATATATTTAGGAATAATGCTGGCTATTCTCACGGCATGCAGCAGCGAGAAACCCACCCATCTGGAGCCACATCTTGCCACTCTCCCTGCTTCCGGCATTACCCGAAACGAGGCCACTCTGCACGGTTCGGTTTCGCTGGAGGGAGAGACCACCCTGCCTACCCTTTCCTTCAGATACGGAGAGACGGCTGAAATGGCGCTCACTTCAAATCCTATCAGCCTTTCAGATGAAGACAGCAACCCTTCGGGGAATGGCCAGTCCACCAAGGAAGTGGCACTCTGCATGATGGGTCTGAAGGCAGGTACCACCTATTATTATATGCTGCAAGGAAGCAACGGCAGAACCACGCTCAGCAGTAACCCGATGAGCTTCACCACCCTGCCCAACGAAAAGCCAGCCCTTAACAATCCGCAGGTTCTGAGCTATGGTCCCTGTAGCATCATCGTGGGCTTCGACATTACGGCAAATGGCGGTGAAGAGATTACGGAAGCTGGATGTTATTATACAGAGGATGCAGTAGATGGAGAAAATGCAGAGGAAAGCGGAGAAGGCGATGCAACCCCTACGCAGCAAAAGGCGAAGATAGAAAACTACCAGGGAGCCATCGGAGCGCAGCAGGTGAAACTCAACGACCTGAAATTCAACACCACCTACAGAATCTGGGCTTACGCCCAAAACCGGGTAGGCGAAACCAAGAGCCAAGCCATCACCTTCAGAACTTCAGACGCCGTAAAGCTGCAGGAAGCAGGAAAACTGAGTGAACTGATGGGCAATCATCTCAACGAATACACCCAGCTCACGATAGCCGGCGACCTGAATGGAGACGACCTGAGATGCCTGAGAACGATGGCAGGAAGAGACATCAACAATGAAACCACGGAAGGAAAACTTGCCGACATCAACCTGGCTGATGCCCACATCGTAGCAGGAGGAGGCGACTTCGGACCTTATCATCGCCACACCGAAAATCAGGTGGTGGGTCAGGGATTCCTTGCCCAATGCAATCAGCTCAGCCACATCCTCCTTCCATCGGATGTCACCAAGATAGAGAAAGATGCGTTTGCCGGCTGCACATCGCTGAAGGAAATAGAGATTCCAGCCTCTGTAAGCCAGCTGCTTCCATCAGCCGGTTGCACCGCACTGGAAAGCATCCAGGTTTCGAAAGCCAACACCCACTACAGCAGTCTGGATGGAGTACTGTTTAATGCAGCCGGAACCGAAATTCTCTGGTTCCCGATGGGTAAACAGGGCGACTACACCCTGCCTTCCTCTCTTTCTGGCATCGGCGATTATGCTTTCAAGGAATGCAGCATCACCCGCTTCATCTTTCCGGATAGTTTTTCGGAAATAGGACAGGGAGCGCTGATGAACAGCCTGGTGGAAGAGGTTTCTCTGCCAGCCCAACTCAAGCTGATTCCTACGGGCACCTTCCAGGGATGCACCCGCCTGAAGGTGGTAAGATTGGGCGAGAAGACAGAGCTCGTCTCTGATTACGTGTTCGACGGCTGTCCGCTCACCGACCTCTACGTCGATGCCCCCTATCCACCCGTATGCAATACGAATGCCTTCACCACCAAGGGCACCCCATTCCTCCCAACCTGCGTGCTTCACGTACCGGCAGGCAAGAAGAAGCTCTATCAGAACAACAAAAGCTGGAGCAAGTTTGAACACATTGTTGAGCAATAAAAACAAAAAAAACACTTAGAATATGACAACACCTGAAATAGAAGAATTAAAGTCTCTCGTGGAGCAGGAATACGGCAAAATACTAGCCACCACCACCGACTTTGAGGAATTCTCGTTCTTCCTCGAAAAGCATACAGGCGGCAAGGTTTCACCCTCAACCCTGAAGCGACTCTACGGTTATGTGAGCGACAACCACAAGCCACGCATGGTGACGCTCGATATTCTTGCGCAATATATTGGGCACAAGAACTACATGGAGTTCAAGCAATGGCTGAAGACCAGTACCCGCTACAACTCCTCGTTCTTCAAGGCAAGCCAGCTGGTAAGTAGCGACCTGAAGAAGGGTACGGAGATAGCCATCGGATGGAGCCCCAACCGCATTCTACGCCTACGCTATCTGGGCGAGAGTACCTACGAAATACTTGCCTCAGAAAACAGCAAGCTTGAAGCAGGCGATCATTTCGTTACCGGATGCTTCATCAAGGAGCAGCCGCTCTATCTGCCTTACATCGAGCGAAACGGCGAGCGTACCGCATCGTTCGTAGCAGGAAGAAACGGAGGTCTCACCCTTATCAGCATCATCAGCCAATGAAAACAACGTCAGATAAGTCAATAAACACAGCATCAGATAAGCCGATGAAGACAACATCAGGATTCACGGAAGATATCAACAAGGAGATGAACGTTGCCGAACCCCAGCCGGTGGAGTCTAAGTTCAGCAACCTCAGCCAATGCTACGTCTCCATCTCTGGGCACACCCGCATCTTCACAGCCACAAGATACGGCAAGCGCTACATGCTGAAATGCCTGAAGAACGACTTCCTCTATACGCCCATCTACCGACAGGCTTTGACCAAGGAATTCGAGATAGGTCTGCAGTTGGAGCACCCCAACATCTGCCATACCATAGGCATGGAAGAAGTGGAGAACCTGGGTACCACCATCGTGATGGAATACATAGATGGCGACACGCTGCAATATCTGATAGACCAGCAACTGCTCACGGCGGAAATGGCGCACAAGATAGCCCACGAACTGATGGACGCCCTGGAATACATGCACAACAAGCAGATGATTCATCGCGACCTGAAACCCGCCAACATCATGGTAACCCACAATGGCAAGAACGTGAAGCTCATCGATTTCGGACTTTCCGACAGCGATTCCTTCACCATTCTTAAACTGCCGGCAGGAACCTCGGGCTACATCGCCCCGGAACAACTCCTGCAGGGAGCCAAATCAGACCCTCAGGCAGACATTTATTCGCTGGGCATGGTGCTTCTCGACATGGCGAAGGCCACCCACGACAGGCACCTCAGGAAGACGGCAGAAGTATGCATAAACCGCGACCTGAGCATCCGTCCCAAGAGCATCCGCGAGGTAAGAGAACACAAACATGAATCGCCCCTGCTGAAGGCAGGCGGCATCGTTCTCGGCATCATCGCCCTGCTGCTCATCAGCCTCATCGCCTTCACCTATTATCATAGGGCGCAGTCAAAAGAGAAGCAGAATGTGCCGACAGAAAACGGCAAGAATGCTTCGCCGGATGATAACGCCAACGAGATTCAGGACTATCAACTCTGGCAGAGATGATGAGAAAAGTGATAGTTTTTAAACATAATTATCCTATTATCTTCTTATTTTTGCCTGAATTGGTGTAACTTTGCAACCAATTATGGAACAGATTTCACCAATTCAGGCATTGTTGCAGCAACGCACCCTGCTCCAGCTGGAGTATTACACCGAGAAGGAAGCCTTCCGCAAGCTCACCGAACAGATGGGCATGAAGCGAAAGGTGAAACGAGGTGATGCCTGGTTCCCGCTACAGGTGGGAAAGAGCTTTTATAATTCGCTGAACCAAACAGCCATCGAGGTATTCCGTACCTCGGATCAGGATATCGAGCACAATTTTGAGTTCGGTCGCCCCGTCATGTTCTTCAGAAGTGAAGAACAGATCAAATATTTCTCCTTTACAGGCACCGTGAGCTATGTGGATGGTGACAGAATGGTGATTACCGTTCCCGATTCTGCCCCACTGCTCGATTTGCAGCAGTCTACGGAGCCTATCGGCGTACAGTTGTCCTTCGACGAAACCAGCTACAAGCTGATGTTCGAGGCTTTGGATAGAGTGATGAAGGCGAAGAACAACCGTCTGGCTTATCTCCGCGATTTATTCTATTCGCATCAGAAGGCGGGCAGATTCTCGTTTGCCCCGATGAAGTTTCCTTGGCTCAATCCTACCCAGGAAAGAGCTGTAAATGAGGTGCTTTGGGCGAAGGATGTTGCCATCGTTCACGGACCTCCGGGAACCGGAAAGACCACTACCCTGGTGGAAGCCATCAACGAAACCCTGATGAGGGAGAGCCAGGTGCTGGTGTGTGCACAGAGCAACATGGCGGTGGATTGGATTTCAGAAAAACTGGTAGATAGAGGCATCAACGTGCTCAGAATAGGAAACCCTACCCGTGTGAACGACAAGATGCTGGGCTTCACCTACGAGCGCCGCTTCGAGAGTCATCCCGACTATCCGCAACTCTGGGCTATCCGCAAGGCAATCAGAGAATTAAGAAAGAACAGGAAGAAGGGTAGCGAGAACTATCATCAGAAGATGGATAGGCTGAAGAGCCGTGCTGCCGAAATAGAACTCCGCATCAACGCAGAACTCTTTGGCGAGGCGCGTGTCATCGCCTGTACCCTGGTAGGCTCAGCCCATCATCTGCTGGAAGGCATGAAGTTTGGCACCCTCTTTATCGACGAGGCTGCCCAGGCTCTGGAAGCCGCCTGCTGGATTCCGATGCGAAGAGCCAGCCGGGTGATTCTGGCAGGCGACCATTGTCAGCTGCCACCTACCGTGAAGAGTATCGCAGCCCTGAGAGCCGGACTGGGCAAGACGCTGATGGAGCGCATCGCCGAAAACAAGCCCGAGGTAGTGACCCTGCTGAAAATCCAATACCGCATGAACGATGAAATCATGCGATTCTCCAGCGACTGGTTCTACGGGGGCAAGGTGGAGAGTGCGCCACAGATCAAATACCGCAGCGTATTGGATTACGACCATCCGATTACGTGGATTGACACTTCCGACAAGGAACCGGCAGATACGATAGAAGAAGGCGAAGATCTGAACTTCAAGGAGCAGTTTGTAGGCGAGAGTTTCGGAAGAATCAACAAGGCAGAAGCCGAGCTTACCCTGCTCACCCTGGCGGAATACTTCACCAAGATAGGCAAGCAGCGGGTATTGAGCGAGAGCATCGACGTAGGCATCATTTCGCCTTACCGTGCCCAGGTGCAGTATCTGAAGAAGCTCATCAAGAAGTATGAGTTCTTTAAGCCTTACCGCCGCCTCATCAGCGTCAACACGGTGGATGGTTTCCAGGGGCAGGAAAGAGACGTGATCCTCATCTCCCTGGTACGTTCCAACGATGAAGGCCAGATAGGATTCCTGAAAGACCTCCGCCGCATGAACGTGGCGATGACGAGAGCCCGCATGAAGCTCATCATCCTGGGCAACAAGGACACGATGACGAAGCATCCTTTCTACAAGAAACTGTGGGAGTATGTGGAGGCAATCAATAACAACGAATAAAATAAAGACTATTTTATGCTACAACGAGACTACATACAGCGACTGATTCGCGAGTTTATGGCGGCACTCGAAAGAATGCTCGAAAAGAAAGAGGTGGAGGTGAGACGTGAGAAGATTAAGGAACTCTACGACCAATACGTGGGCCCTTATGCCTTCTACAGCATCGCCACCATTGAGGATGTGATGAAAGCAATGGCAGGTATCGACGACGAGGAGAAGCGACTCTCCAAGATGGATATGCTTGCCGAACTCTACTATCACGAGGCTGACATGGTGGGGCAGCCCGCAAGAGATGAACTGCTGAACAAGGCGTTCATGCTCTTCGATTACGTGGAAGCACACGGAGATACGTTCTCCATCGAGCGCCGCAACAAAATGGCACAAATCAAACAGAAGATAGGAGATGCGCTCAAATAAAGAGTGCATCCTCCTCCTTTTTTATATTTCTAGGATAACAAAAACTAATCATAAAGTTCAATGTTCAAAGCTCAAAGTTCAAAGTCAACAAACGACATGACTGTAGGTTCGCCCTTGCGAGCCATCATCAAATTTGCGATTCCACTAATCCTAGGTTACATCCTTCAGCAGATGTATCTCATCATCGATGCCGCCATCGTGGGAAGATGGATTGGCGTGGGAGCTCTTGCGGCTGTTGGCGCATCCAGCTCCATCATGTTCCTCATCATGGGCTTCTGCAACGGTTCCTGTGCCGGTTTTGCCATCCCTATCGCCCAGGCTTTCGGCGCCAGGGATTACGCCAAGATGCGGACTTACGTGAGCAACAGCATCCGCATTGCCGTGGTATTTGCCGTGGTCATCACCTTTCTTTCCTGCATCTTCTGCGGAAAGATTCTGCACCTGGTGAATACGCCGAAGGAGGTGTTCGATGATGCCTACATCTTCCTGATGCTGCAGTTTGCGGCGATTCCTTTCACCATTGGCTACAATCTGCTCTCCGGTCAGATCCGTGCCCTGGGCAACTCGAAACAGCCTTTCTATTTCCTCATCACAGCTTCCGTTATCAACATCATTCTCGATGGCATTCTGATCCTCGGCATGGGACTGGG
This sequence comes from Segatella copri, assembly GCF_019249655.2. NCBI lineage: Bacteria > Pseudomonadati > Bacteroidota > Bacteroidia > Bacteroidales > Prevotellaceae > Segatella > Segatella copri. Next base: position 557,345 of record NZ_CP137557.1, on the reverse strand, counting down.
CGTAGAGGGTGCAGGCATTGCCACCTGGCTCTCGCAGGGCATTTCCGTGCTGCTCTGTATCTGGTTTATCAAAAAGAAGATGCAGATTCTGATTCCGAAGGGTGAGGAAAGGAAATTCGACAACAAGAAGGTAAGCATTCTGCTGAACAACGGCGTTCCGATGGGTCTGCAGTTCTCCATTACCGCCATCGGCCTCATCATGCTCCAGAGTGCGAACAACGCTCTGGGAACGGTTTATGTGGCGGCATTTACTGCCTCTATGCGCATCAAATATCTCTTTACCTGCGTTTTCGAGAACCTCGGCGTGGCGATGGCTACCTATTGCGGTCAGAACCTGGGTGCCCGGAAACTGGAGCGTATCGGTCAGGGCGTAAGGGCTTCCATCAGGATGATGCTGGTTTATTTCGTCTTCACCTTCTTGCTCATCTATCCGTTTGCCGACGAGATGATGATGCTCTTCGTGGATAAGGGCGAGGCGGAGGTGGTGACTTATGCTGCCCAGTTTATGCGCATAGCCAACTATTTCTATCCTTGTCTGGGCTTGCTCACCATCCTGCGCTACAGCATCCAGGGCTTGGGTTACAGCAATCTCTCGATGCTGAGTGGCGTGATGGAAATGATAGCGAGATGCGGTGTGAGTCTCTGGCTGGTACCTGCCCTGGCGTGGACGGGTGTCTGCTTCGGCGACCCTGTGGCGTGGGTCATGGCAGATCTCTTCCTCATTCCCGCCTTCCTGTGGCTTTACAAGCATCTGAAGAAGGAGCAAGTCCGATAGGGTATTTTTGACGTTTTAATAATTTGCATTAAAAAATATTCTGCTAAGGGTTAGGAAAATGAAAATTCGATTGTAATATAGGCAAAAGAAAAGAAATAAAGTAATGCAAATAAACAAAGAAACGATAGAACAGCTCTTCCGGCAGCATTATCTGAGGATGTACCAATTGGCCAGGGTACTTCTGAAGGATGATGCAGCCAGCAAGGATGTGGTGAGCGAAGTCTTTGCCGATGTGCTCGACGGAAAGACTCAACTGGGTCTTGATAACGAGACGGCTAACGACAAGACAATAGCCAGCGAACCGCCCCTGCCTTCCGCCAACGCCGGGAGCTACCTTCTGGTGTGTGTGCGCCATAAATGCCTCAACCTGTTGAGCCGACAGAAGATGAAAGACCGGGTTCATCATCTCCTGAAAGCCGATACTTCGCCTTCGATAGCTCCCCTGGAAGCGACGATTGCCGAAATAGACAGGGAGACCGAAAAGTACGAGGCAATTCTGGCTTATATGAATGCTGAACTCACGCCACAAACCCGCAAGGTACTCGATCTCCGTTTTCGGCAGAAACTGAAATATCGGGAGATTGCTACGGAATTGGGCATCAGCGAAGTGGCAGTTTATAAGCATCTGGCGCAAGGCATCAGAAAATTAAAGCAAAAGTTTAACCCTTAGCAGATTTATTATGGACAAGTTTGAAAAAATACTGGATATCATCGACCATCAGGAGAAGTATTCTGATGAGGAGATTCGTGAAATATTGCAGGATGAGGAATGCCGAAAACTCTATCAGACGATGGTAGAAGTGGATTCTGCACTTGAAAGCCCCTCTCCTATTATTAATGTAGATGAGGAATGGGAGAAATTCAACCAGGAGCATCAACTTCAGGAAGAAGCAACTCATCCTATAACTTCCTGGCGTAAACTGGCAGCATCCATCGCCGGCTTTGTCTTGATTTCGGGTATTGCCTTTGCCGCAATCCATACTTACATCAAGCGCAGCCAGGAACCAACCCAGGTAACCGCAGACACTCATCCGGAAGCCATAAAATCAGATTCCGCAAAGCAGGTAGCAGCAAAGGATTCCCTGACTCATCCGAAACCAGAAAAGCCAGCCATTCACAAGACTTTCGAGAATGTGGCTTTCGAGCAGATGATTTCAGAGATTGCTTCTTATTATGATTTACAAGTGAAGTTTGAGAATAACGAGGACAAGACCCTCCGCCTCTATTACGAATGGAACAGTCATTCGAGCATCGAGAACATCGTAAAAGAACTGAACCAATTCGAGAACGTAAACATCGAATTGCAACAAAACAAGCTGATTGTAAAATAACAAGCTTATCAAAAGTAAGCATAATATTATCGACTCTCAAAGTAATCATAAAGTTCAATGTTCAAAGCTCAAAGTTCAAAGTTAAAAAGTATCATTATGAGAAGATTTTCAGCCATCATATTCCTGCTGTGCACGTTCGCCCTGGCGATGAGCGCACAGCACATCCAGCGCAACTATCACAACCGCAGCATGTCGGACGTCCTCATCGACCTCGACAAGGCTTCCAAGCGCTACAAAATCAGCTTCATCTACAACGAACTGGAGGATTTCACGGTTACCCAGAACGTGAAGACAGCCAATATTCCCGATGCCATCCACAAGGTAATCGGTTTCTATCCGATGCAGATGACCGTGGGCGACAGCCTCATCACCGTGGAGTGCATACGCAAGAGCGAGCGCAAGCTGATAGGCAGACTGATAGACAATCACAATCTTCCTGTAGAATTCGCCAACATCCAGCTGCTCAACCCGAAGGATTCCTCCTTTCTCTGTGGAGGCGTGAGCAACGCCAATGGCGATTTCGTCATCCCCTGCCAGCAGAAGCAGGTCCTCATGAAGGTTTCTTTTGTAGGCTATAAGACCATTTGCAAGCTGGTACCTATTGCCCGTATCGGAAATGTGAGGATGCAGGCGAATTCATACCTGTTGAAAGGTGTGACCGTTGAAGCCGCAAGGGTTGTAGAAAAAGTAGATAGACAAATCATCTTCCCTACAAAAGAGCAGGTGAAAACGGCTTCCAATGGTTATGATCTGTTGGACAACTTGTCTTTGCCTACCATTATCGTAAATCGAGCAGAACGCAAAGTTCTGTCATTAAAGGGCGGAGATGTGCAAATACGCATCAACGATGTCAAGGCTAGCATGCAAGATGTATTGGCTTTACAGCCGGATGAAGTTACAAAGGTGGAATTCATCAATGTTCCAGGACTCAAATATGGAGACAGCAATCTGGATGCAGTCATCAACTACCAGGTCCGCCGACGCTATGCCGGTTATGTGGGTGGAGTTTCTACGATGCAAGGCACCAAGGCAGGTTTCAATAATAGCGACGGTTATTTCAAATACAATGTGAAGAAATCGGAATTCAGCATCAACTACAGTTTCTCCTATCGCTCGGTAGAGGAACGAAGCTATGAGAGTCTCGGTACTTATCATCTGCCCACAGGAGAAACTCTACATCGCAATTATTTAGGTTATGATTCTCCGTTCCTATACACCACTAATAATGTACAATTGGGTTATAATCTTAGTGAGCCAGACAAATATACATTGAATGTACGGTTGAATTTCTACAATCACAACAGTCCTGTGAGAGGCATGAACCAGCTTTATCAGGAAAGCGGCAAGGCAAATCAATATCTGCAAAACAACAGAAAAATGCTGGAGCAGATTCCATCTCTGGACATTTATTATTCGCTCAACATGCCCCATGACCAGAACCTGGCTCTGAACCTGGTGGGTACTTACATCGGCACAGATTACCAATATCGTATGAGGGAATATACGTTCAACAAATCGCCGGATGAATCTGTAAAGAACGCTCCGCTGACCGATTACAGTTATGATGCAACTGGTAGAAAGCGCTCTCTTATTGGTGAAGGAACATACAGCAAGAACTGGAAACAGATGGCTTTATCGGTAGGTGGACAATATAATATCAGCCACACAGATAACATCTATGTGGGAAGCAGTAATGCTGATACGGAATTGAAGTACAGCAATCTCTATCTTTTCACCCAGCTACAGGGACAGCAGAAGTGGTTCAGTTATCAGGTGGGAGTTGGCGCAACCAGGTCTTCCATCCATCAGGGGGAGAACGGATACAGCAAATGGCTGTTTCGACCACAGGTAACATTACAGGCAAAGGCTAGCGACCATCTGAGTTTTAAATGGAGCAGCAAAATCACGTCAGACATCCCAAGCCTTTCCGACTTGAGCGAGTTGCGCCAATATTCCAACAGCTTTGAGGCGCGTGACGGCAATAGCGGTCTGAAGCCATTTACCGGCTACAACAATACCTTGTCGGCTTCCTGGAACATTCCGCTGATGTCTGTGTACCTGGAGGGAAACTGGACGTATTACGACAAGCCTATAGCCACTTCTATCTTGCCCGAAAAGCGGGAGGATGGCTCTTATCTCTTTGTGAGCAAACCGGAGAATCAGAAGAGTCATGATTACAAGCACCTGCTGTTGACTCCAGAAGTTCACCTCATCAAGGATCATCTGGATTTGAACCTTATGTGCGAGTATCAGAATGTCAAGACAAAGGGTTTGGATTATTCCCACGAGTTCAAATACTTCAGTTATGGAGCAGAAATTCGGTACATGACGGGCAATTGGAACATTGGCTATGGTGCCTATAAGGTGGAAAAGAGTTTTTGGGGAGAAAAGACAAATGGCGGAGAGCCTACCTCCAATCTTGCCGTAACCTACAGTTATAAGAACTGGCAGTTTGGCATTCTCGGATTATTCGTATTCTATCCTCATGGCTGCGTGTATAAGGATGAACTTTTCAACAAGTATGTGCAGCAGAAGAACAAGGTACGCCTTGCTGACCAGGGCAACATGCTTGTCTTTACTGCCAGCTTCAACTTCAGCCATGGCCGCAGATACCATACAGGCAGCCGTAAGCTGAACAATAGCGATAGAGATAATGGTATCAGATAGAATAGTTTTATATTTTCCTGAAATCACAAATAAGCAAAAGGCTGAACTTCCTAACCCGAAGTTCAGCCTTTTTGTCTGTTATCAGAATTCCAGCAGCCATTTCCATAGAGGGATTATCTCTATGCGGCAACCATCCTTCTCTACAATATCCTCCTCGTCCTTTGTCACAACAATCATCCGCTTGACATTCTGGACAGAAGAAAGCCTGATCAGCCCATCTGTCTCCCGCCGAAAAGTATCGGGATCTGACATAGAGTAGGAAACCTGTATGGCCAATTCTTCTTCCGGAATCACAAAATCCACCTCGGCATTCCTGCTGTTCCAGAAATAGCTGCCGTCACCATATTTCCGCCTGAGCATGACGGCAACTATGTTTTCCAGCAACGAAGTGTCTGCATCTACAAGAAAAAGATGAAGCAAACCATTGTCCGTAAAATAATACTTGCGGTTGGATTCCTTGTCCTGCAACTTTCCGAACAAATTCTCATACGGCAAAATGAGCCAGGTGTCAGCCATGTAGCCAACATAATCTATCGTGGCATCCGTACTGAGTTTTTTTCCTGTACTGCTCACGATACTGGCTATTCTGCTGTAAGATAATGGCTGCTTCACGCTTTCTGCCATCTTGCGAATCATTACCCGCAGGGCATAGTCGTTACGAATCTTATATCGAGCCACCAAATCACCGAAGAAGATTTTACTGAAGAGATTGCTCATCCACGACCTTGGTTCCTTCATCCCTACAGTCTCTGGCAAACCTCCATGCTGGAAATAGATATTAGAGAGTCTTACAATATCCTTAGCGTAAGTATAGAGGGCATTCTTTGCCTTTACATCAATACCGCTCGCCTTCAGATATTCGGCAAAGGAGTAGGGATACACCTCATGTATCATGTACCTGCCACCGAGTGTTGTCGCGATCTCGCTGCTCAACATCTTGGCATTACTACCCGTGATGTAAACCTGATATTTCTGATCTGCTAACCTGCGGGCAAACTTTTCCCATCTATCTACCAGCTGAACCTCGTCGAGAAAGAAGATAGGACGACTGTCATACATTTCTTCATAACAGGTTTTTATCAGGTCAAGGTCGGTCACATCCAAGGAGTCAATACGGTCATCCTCGAAGTTGAAGTACAGGATTTCCTCCCGCTTATGCCCCTGTTCCAGCAGCTGTGCTATGCGCTGATACATCAGATACGATTTTCCTGCGTGTCTCAATCCTACAAACACGTAATTCAGTCCATCCATGAGCTCTACGTCACGATGAACCAGTTCTACTTGAGTAACATAAGCCTGATACTCAATTATCAGTAATTTAATCAAATCCTTCGTCATAATTCCCTTTCTTTTTACTGAATCCGGTGCAAAGATACACATTTTATCGTTTATAGACGACAAAAACAACAACTTTTTATCGTTTATAGACGATAAAAACGCATCAATTCTATCGTTTATAGACGACAAGCATCATTTTTCAACGCAATCTACGTGTCTTATACGTGAAAAAGTTGCTTTGGGCTTTCCGTTTTGACCGATGACGATTGGTTCTGTCCGTTATAGAACTACTTGCAAAAAATAATCTTTCCAACTGGGAAAATATTTTTTTCCAGTTAGAAAGATGAAATTCTATTATTCAGTATTCGTTATGGAAAACCTTGTAGGGGTCCATCTGCTGCATTTTCTCCTTGATTTTCTGCTCTATTCCCTCTGATGGTTCCGGAATTTCGGCACCCATTTCCTTGGCAGCAGCCTCATCCTCGGCAGCACCGGCACTATCACCCAGACTTCTGCGAACCTCGCTGCGCTCGCGATACGCATCAATAGAGAAAGGATTTACCTCCATCACCTTACCGTAGGTCTGTTCAGCCTCCTCCATCTTTCCCTGCGCCTTCTCTACACGAGCCTTCAGTAACAGCACATCCTCGTTGCCCGGAATATGCTCATAGAGGAAAGTTGCATCGAGTTCTGCCTCGGAAAGCTGAGCCTGATCCAACAGGATGCTGCCACGAAGCAATCGGGCGGCATAGAAATCCTCACGCTTGCCTATCGCCTCAGTCAGCATCGACACGGCACGGATGGGTTCGCCCAATCCCCGGCAAGCCTTGGCATAACAGAGATAGGTCTGCAGATTCGATGTGTCCAGGTGAAGTGCCTTATCGCATACCTCCGACATAGCAGTATAGTTCTCCATCATATACGCCACATCCGCCATACGCAGCAACACCGCCACGTTGTCGGTCTGGGCTTCCGAGAGAATCTGCAACTGCTCGTAGGCTTTCTGCAGGTCGCCCATAGAGATGTAAGCCTGCGAGAGATAGTCGCGGCATTCCAAATCTTCGGCATTCAACTGCAGAGCGTGTTCCAAAGACTTGGCTGCAAGGTCAAATTGATGCATGCGGAGAGCACGAACACCATCATATTTCACCATGTCGAAGTCTTTTTCCTTCTCCTGTTTCACTTCCTCAGTAGTCTTTTGGCCACCAAATAGCTTTTTAAATATGTTCATAATCCCACTATTTTTTTAGGTTTTGAATTGTTTATTGTTGAAATCGTATCAAACGACAGGGCAAAGATACAAATAAAATCCAAAAAACGCCCCTTTTTTGGAAGAAATATTTTCTTTTTTTCTGATTTCGGAAAGTAGAAAACTTATTTAACTGTTTGATTATTAATATTTTAGACAGAAGCAAGCTAATTGGAACGCAGCCCCAGGGAAATCCCCCTTTTCTCTAGAAGGCAAGCCCAATCCATTTGCTTTTCACCTTAGGAACAGAAAATGATAGGAAAAACATTAATTTTCCTTAAATAAGCCGCTTTCTTGGATTATTTCAAAGTATAGTTAGAAATATTTTCGTATCTTTGCAACTGAAAGTCCCTTGAAAAAGTGGCAGAACAGAGCAAAAAGTCCCTTGAAAAACGTGCGTGAATTCAAGAAAAGTCCCTTGGAAAACGTGCACAGCATCAAGAGTAGCACATTATAAATCATTAGAAGACAGATGTTTAAACGAAAAATCGAGAAATATCTCAAAGAATGGAAAAGTGATGAGCATAAAATGCCTCTCATCATCAAAGGATGTCGCCAATGCGGAAAGACATTCTCTGTACTCGATTTTGCCCATAAGAATTATGAGCATGTTGTGTATATTGACTTTTTCCAGCACCCAGAATACAAGTCGGTATTTGATGGTGGCCTGGACATCGATATTCTCTGCATGACACTTTCTACCTTAATACCTGATGCCAATTTCGTATCGGGCAAAACCTGCATCATCTTTGACGAGATACAGGAATGCCCACGTGCTCGCACAGCCTTGAAATTCTTCAAGACTGATGGCAGATACGATGTCATCGGTACGGGTTCCCTGCTGGGAGTCAGCGGTTACCATACCAATGCTTCGTCAGAGGCTCCAATTCCTGTTGGTTACGAGACTATCATAGACATGTATCCAATGGATTTTGAGGAATGGCTTTGGGCAAATGGCATTAAGAAAATGACCATCGACTACCTGCATCGCTGCCTGGAAGAAAAGACTCCAGTACAAGAAGCCATCCACGAAAGAATGCGCCAACTGCTGCTGCAATATTGCATTGTTGGCGGAATGCCAAGAGCCGTGAGCGTATTTATGGAAACTCATAATATGCAAAACGTGCTACGGATGCAGCAAGCCATCATCGAAGAATACAAAGTAGATATGCTGAAATATGCTCCACAAGCAGACAAGTCGAGAATCAGAGAATGCTTCGAGTCAATTCCACGTCAACTGAGTAAGGAAAACAAGAAATTCGCATACGCCACAGTACGCCCCAACGGCAGAGGACGTGACTATCAAGGCAGTTTGCAATGGATAGAAGATGCTGGCATTATCCGCCGTTGCTACAACCTGTCTGCGCCCGAACTTCCACTTGATGGCAACTCCATTCCCGACCAGTTTAAAGTTTACATGGCAGATACAGGGCTTTTCATCAGTATGCTCGAACCAGGAACGGCAGCTGACATTCTGCAAGGCAATCTCTATGGATACAAGGGCGCCATCTTTGAAAATCTGGTGGCCGACATTTTTGGCAAGATGAATCGCAAGCTCTATTATTTCCGCAAGGATTCGGGTTTGGAAATCGATTTTGTTACAAGATACGAAGGCAAATGCATATTGGTAGAAGTAAAGGCAAGCAACGGAAACATTAAAAGTGCCAAGACCATCCTTTCGAACCCCGAAAAGTATCACGTATCTCAAGCCATCAAACTGGGAGATGTAAATGTGGGAACAGCCCCACAAACACTCATTCTTCCCCTCTACATGGCTTTTCTGCTGAAAAACAAATAATCTTCGTTAAAAGATCGGAATTCTAAGAATAATCCCGACAGAAATGATTAATTTTGCAAATAAAAACAGAATGACTGTAGATAAATGCAGAGGATAACGCATAAGAGAATCAGAATTTCCTGGCTGCTGCTATTGGTTTACCTGCCGATGCTGCTGGCCGTTACGTTTCACCATCATGGTGAAGCGCAGGGAACTCATGCTGATTTCTATTGTGCCGATTGTGCCCATCATGTTCATCACGACGGGCATCTGATAGCCCTGCAGAATACCATGCACGACTGTGTGCTTTGCCAATTGCAAAGCACTCCTTATCTGGCTCCAGCCCTCGTGGTTTGGGTTGCCATCGCCGTGCTCCATCTCTCCCCTCGCCGTGCCTTCTGCTCTCCTTGCTTGTGCAGGGCGAAGGGGGTAAAATCTACCCGTGCTCCACCTTATTCTCTGTTTTTATAAATAATTGAATATTAACAGAATAAGGTAACAAATAACATAATGAGAACAATATTGAAATCAATATTGCTGATGAGCCTATGCTCGTCGGCAACAGCCCCTGCTATGGCTATAAACGGAGCAAATCATGATAAGAAGGAAGCAAACATTCATGAAGAAGAGGCAAACATTCATGAAGAAGAGGCAAACGATTCTACCAGACACCAGCCACTGACGGAATCGAGCGTGAAACTGAACGAAGTGGTGGTAACAGGCTTGACGGGCAGCCAGAAACTCAAGCAGTCGCCTGCACCCATCTCTTTCGTTTCTGCCCGCCAACTCGAAATGCAGCCTTCTACCAACATCATCGACGCCATCGCCCACCAGCCAGGCGTTTCGCAGATTACCACGGGAAGCGGAATTTCAAAACCCGTGATCCGTGGCCTGGGCTATAACCGCGTGGTAGTAGTGAACGATGGAATCAGACAGGAAGGACAGCAATGGGGTGATGAACACGGAATAGAAATCGACCCCGCTTCGGTTCATTCCGTAGAGATTCTGAAAGGTCCGGCAAGTCTTATGTATGGCTCGGATGCGATGGCAGGCGTCCTCATCTTCCACTCCGCTCCTACCCTTGCCAAGGGCGACATGAGAGCGAATTTCTCTACAGGTTATCAAACCAACAACGGACTTTTTGATTATTCGCTCAACTTTGCCGGCAACCAGGGCGGATTCGTCTGGAACACCCGCTACAGCGGAAAGATGGCGCATGCCTACAAGAATAAATACGATGGTTACGTCTTCGGTTCTTCACTCCGAGAACAGGCCCTTTCGCAGCTCCTCGGCTGGAATTATCGCCAGGGGCATTCGCATCTCACACTCGATTATTATCATCTCACTCCGGGCATCGTAGAGGGAGAAAGAGATGAGAAAACGGGCGAACTAGAAATTCCGGAAGGCTACGATGCCAAGAGTTACGGCAAGCCGATGCCTTATCAGCAGATTCATCATTACAAGGCTGTACTTGATAATTCCTGGTTCCTGGGCGACGGCAATCTGAAGTTCCTCCTGGGTTATCAGCAGAACCGCCGTCAGGAGTTTGAGGAGGAAGAGAATCCAAAGGAATGCGGACTCGACTTCATGCTCCATACCGTGAATTACGACCTGCATTATCTTTCGCCGGAAATGAATGGATGGAAGTTCTCTACGGGCATCAACGGCATGTGGCAGCAGTCGATTAATAAAGGTTCTGAATTTCTGATTCCAGCCTATCATCTCTTCGATTATGGTGTATTTGCCACGGTGAGCAAAGAGATAGACAAACTGAACTTGAGCGGAGGCATCAGATACGATCATCGCCACCTGCACAGCGAGGCTTTGAGAGAAGAGGATGATGCTGAATCGAATGATTCATTCCGTTTTCAAGCCTTTAAGCGCAACTTTGAGGGAGTGACCGGAAGCATCGGATTGGCTTATGAAATCCTGCCCGATTTCAATCTGAAGCTGAACCTAGCAAGAGGATTCCGTGCTCCAAACATCAGCGAATTATCATCGAAAGGTGTGCACGAGGGAACCCAGCGATACGAATTGGGAAATACCAGTCTGAAGCCGGAAAACAGCTGGCAATTCGACCTTGGTCTGGATTATTCTTCGCCTATCATTTCGGCAGAGCTCTCGCTGTTTGCCAATCGCATCAACCATTACATCTATAGCGAGAAGTTGGCAGATGAGAACAATCAGCCTGTCCTCATCGACGACACGCCAGCCTATCAGTTTACTTCGGGCGACGCCCGCATTCTGGGTGGTGAGGCGAGTATCGACATCCACCCTGTGGAGCATCTGCATATCGGCAACACCTTCTCGTATGTCAACTCGATTCAGTTGCATCAGCCATCCGAATCAAAGTATCTGCCATTCACCCCAGCCCCTCGCTGGGTTTCGGATGTAAGGTATGAGTTTGTCTGCGACGGCAAGACTTTCGACCATCTCTTCGTAAAGCTACAGATGGATTGCAATCTCCGCCAGAACCATTATTTCGCATCCAACGATACGGAGACCGCTACGCCATCGTACACCTTATTAAATATGTATGCCGGTACCGACGTGAAGCTCCATGGCAAGCGCCTTCTCTCGCTCTATCTTTCGGGCGAGAACCTTACCAACCGTGCTTACCAGAACCACCTGAGCCGTCTGAAGTATCTTGACGTAAACCAGGTTACAGGCAGAAGAGGCGTTTACAATATGGGCCGCAACTTCAGCATAAAGATAGTGGTTCCGATAGAGCTGTAACTCCCCTTTTGGACTTTGATGGAATAGGAATAGGCAAGACCATGGCTTAAAGCACCATGATCTTGCCTTTTTCCATTCTGATTCTTGCCACACCCATCTCGTTCAATGCCGTGATGATTTCCTGCAGGCTTGCCCTGCGGGAGAAGCGGAAGTGGATGAGCTTATCCATATTCGCCTGGGACTGGAAGACTACGGTCTTGTTGTACCAGGCTCCGATGTCGCTCATCGCCTCTGCCAGCGTAACCTGATCCATATCGAAATCGCCTTCCAGCCAATCGGAGGCTGAAGGGGAAGCCTTAGACACTACTATCTTATCCGACTGGAGCGTAGCGGTCTGCCCCGGGCGCATTTCCACCTCAGTATCGGCATTGCTCACCTTCACCTTGCCCTGCATCAGGGTTACCTTAGGGGCATCCTTGCGATAGGCTTTCACGTCGAATATGGTACCTAATACCTGCGTCTGCATCTCTCCTGCCTTTACCACGAAAGGCCGATGAGGATTCTTGGTTACTTCGAAATGAGCCTCGCCCTTCAGACGGACTTCCCGGACTTCTGCATCATCGAAAGATGCAGGATATTCGAGCGTAGAATTGGCGTTGAGCATCACCTTGGTGCCATCGCTCAGCGTTACCAAGGTGGTGGTTGCTGCCGGGGTAGAAACCACGCAATAGCCATCGCTCAGGGTCTGCTCCACCTGCTTGGGAGAAGTGACCTCCGAGAAAAGCTCCATGGAGAACTCCGTAGGCTGAGAAATCTCCTGGGATGAACGGAAAATAAAAAGGAAGAGGCTTGCCGCTACTGCAACAGATGCCGTAATCCAAGTCAGGATTCGGGCTTTATCTATCCTTTTCTCAGACAATTCATTTTCTGCCTTCTGTAGATGTTCCTCCTCAGAAGAAATATGCTTCTTCTCGAAAGCTTCCCAAGCCGCCAGCGTTTCTTCCTTCGAAGGCTCATCGCCCAGGGCTTCCCCGAATATCTGGGAAAGCCGGGTATCAGAAACATTTTCTGAAGCTTTCTCAAAAACATTCTCAGAAACATTCTCTGATACAGAATCCATTCTATAATCCAGTTCTTGATCTTGATTCTTATTCATGATTTTTCCTCCTAATTCTCTAAGTTTGTATGCTTCATTCGCTCGCGCAAGATAGCGAGTGCCTTGGAAATATGCTTCTTCACGGTGTTGGGACTGATGCCCAGCCTGTCGGCTGCCTGCTGATAGGTGAGATGCTCGAAATAGCAGAGGCGGAGTATCGTGCAGGTGGGTTCCTTCAGCTCCCTCGCTATCTGCTCCGCCTGTTGCAGCAGGCGCTCGTGCTCCTCATACTGGGAACTCATATCATACCGGGTGGCCTCTATCAGCGCCTCTACGTTGGTCTGTTCCACCTGCTGGTGCTTGAGCCAGTTGAGACAGGAATTTCTCACCGATGCATAGAGCCAGCTCCTCCTTGTTTCCATCTGCAAGGAGGAGAATTGGTTCCACGCCTTCTCGAAAACATCTCCCACAACGTCACGGGCCTCGTTGCCGTCTCCCAAAAGGGACACGGCATAACGCACCAGTCGAGGATACATTTCCAGGAATAGCTGCTTAAAGTCGTTGTTTTTCGCTCTGTCCTGCGCCACTACCTTTATATTTATTTCTCGTTGCATTGAATGTGTATCTCACATTGATGGCAACTTTCTGATTATCTGCGTATCGGGTAAACGTGCGATGCGACTGCGTGCCGTTTGCCTCGAAATAATAATATCCTGTATGCAAGAGGTCTCGCAATACAAACATCACCTTGAGGGCATCATCCTTCATGAAGTTCTTGGAAACCCGGAACTGCATGTTGCCCATACATTTTTTGATTCCGATTCCCATCTCCGCCCTCGTGCTGACATTGCCCGAAAGATTCATGAACCACCGGTGGGGAAGCCTCAGATTGTTGTTCATGCTGAATGTAAACTGAGGTTGGCTGCCAAACTCGGGAATATTGAGATGATCTACATTCTGATGATTGTAGAAGACACTCGCCGTGAGGTCAGGATACCAGATTCCAAACGAAGGCGCCACACGGATGTTGGCTCCATAATAGCAGGAATGGGGCACCGTGGCCATCGTCTGCAAAAGCACACTCGGATGGTTCACCTCGTCGTAAGGCTTGTACCAGGTCATGTACATGTCGAGCACATAATTGTAGTAAGCCATGAACGACAGCCACTTGTAATTGCCCGACAGGTTGAAGCTGTGCTGCTTCTGAGGCTTGAGATGAGGGTCACCGGACTTGTACTCGTACTTGCTGTCGTAGTCGATGCTGCTCTGAAGCATGGAGTAGATAGGACTGTACTTGTTCAGACGATAGGAGAAGGCAAGATTCAGATTATCCTTGCTGTAGCCGATGGATAGGAAGGGAATCCAATCCCTGTAGCTGGGACTCTGTTCCGCCTGCAGCACATCCTTCTCGTAATAATCGGTCTTCTGATATTCGTATCGCAAACCGGCACCATAATTCATGCGCCCTATGTTCAGATAATACTGCAGGAATCCAGCATAGATAGACTGGCGGATGTGGTTGAAGGCATCGGCAGAAAAGCCGCTCTGGGTGAAGTCGTTGCGGCGGTTGGTAAACATCTCTTCCGTTCCGAAGGAAAGCCTACCCTTCCACAATGGTCCCGACACCACCAGCTTAGCAGCATAGAGATTACTCCTCACCTTGCTTTCTGATTCCGCATCCAGCTGTCCGTCGTTTATAGCCGTCTGGGTGCTCTGGCTCACCTTATTATAGAAATCACCATTGAAATTGATGTTCCATTTGCCGAAATCGCCATTATAATAGGCGTTCACGCTATGCGACCAATGGGGCTTTCTCTTCGAAAACAGATCTACGCTCATGCTTTCCGTCAGTTTGCCATCCTCCCACACATCGGTTGCTCCCCAGCTGTGGGTGTAGTTGTTGCCTATCATATTGGTTGTTTCATAGCGCATACCCAGCGATTGCTGCTCGGAAATCTCATAGTTGAAACCTGCGTTCAGGAGAATATCTCCACTATTGGCATTCGTGGTTCTGCGGCTGTTGAATTCCCACTCGCTGGTGGTATGGAGCTGGGTTTCTGAATGGGCGGTGGTGCGCGAGCGATCCAATCCCACTCCCACTTCGCCGAAGATATCGAGTCCGCCCGTGCGATAGTTCAACTGCACATCATCATAAGTATGAGGCGAATAACGGCCCTGGGAATATTCAGAATAAAGGCTTCCGCTCAAGCCCTGTCCGCGCTTGCGAACGGCACGCAGACGGATTACGGCATTGGTCTTGGAACTATACTGCGCTCCGGGAACGGTAACGATTTCTGCCTTCAGAATATCCTTGGCGCTCAATCGCTTGAGTTCGTTCAGATTCTCCAGTTTCCTGCCGTTGAGATAAATCTCGGGCGCTCCACGACCGATGATTTCCCAACTGCCCGCTTCGCCCGAGACAAAGGGCAACTGGCTGATCATATCTTCTGCGGAGCCCAGTTCGCCCAGGATGGTACCTGATACCAGGGTAGAGAAGGCTCCGTCCTTATACACCACATTGGGGCGGGTACTCTTGATGGTTACCGCCTTCAGCTGCTGGGTGTCGGGATGCAGACCGATGTGCATGGTAGGCTTGCAGGCCAAGGTCTGCGACTTATAGCCCACAAACGAAACCTTCAGCATCACATCCTTATCGGCATAAGGGAGCACGAAACTTCCATCCTCCGCCGTTACGCAACCTGCCACATAAGCCTTGCTGACGGAGGAAATCAACACCACGTTGGCAAAAGGCAGAGGCTGCTGGTGCTCATCCACTACCCTGCCTTTGATCTGTTCCACCCGGGTTGTTTTGCCCGTGTATTGAACGGCAAAATAGGTATTGTGTTCTACAAAGGAGAAAGGTTTCCCCTGCAGCACCATCTCCAGGGCTTCCTTCTGTCGCTTAGCCTGGATATTGGCAGTAACGCGATATTGGTCGGTAGCCTGATAGGCAAAGAGGATATTCTTCTCGCCCGCCTTTTCAATCTTCTTCAACACAGAAGTAAGCGTTTCGTTATGCACCTGAAAGGTCACACCTCTGCTTTGAGCAAATAGGGAAATGCTCAAGACAAGACACAGTATAAGGGAAGTCGTTCTTTTCATCATTTTTCTTGTTTTTATGATTCTACTTTGTTCATAATACAACATCCCCCTGGAATCGGGTACGCTTATTTTTAAAATAATGTTGCAAAAGTACAAAGAAAATTGCAGAAATGAAGAAAAATATCAAACTATTGTTCATTTTCCGTCTAATTATTAGACAATCATTACCCATTTCCGATGATATTTCGTAACTTTGCACCATGATAAAGAAACAAGGAACGATATTGATTGTTGATGACAACCGCAACATTCTTACTACGGTAAGGATGCTGCTGGAACCCATATTCGATGGCATCATCACCATCGCCAACCCTAACTCCATCCCAACCAAGCTGAGAGAGGAGCATCCCGACGTGGTGCTGCTCGACATGAACTTTTCCAGCGGAATCAATTCGGGAAACGAGGGATTGTACTGGCTCAGGGAAATCAAGAGCCTCAGCCCGAAAACCGAGGTGGTGCTCTTTACCGCCTATGCCGACATCCAACTTGCCGTAACAGGCATCAAGGAAGGTGCCGCCGACTTCATCGTGAAGCCTTTTGAAAACGAGAAGATGATCCGTACGCTGGTAGAGGCTAGGGATAAGAACAAGGCTGTGGATAACGCTATTGGCAAAAAAGGTGGAAAACTTTGTGGAAAAGATGCACAAAGTGCTATGTATTGGGGAGATAGCGATGTTATGAACAATTTGAGAAGCATTGTGAAAAAAGTTGCCGCAACCGATGCAAATATCCTCATTACGGGCGAAAACGGAACAGGTAAAGAGGTGTTAGCCAACGAAATACACCGTTTATCCACAAGATGTGGGAAAAAGATGCTGCCTGTGGATATGGGAGCCATTACGGAAACCCTTTTCGAGAGCGAACTCTTCGGTCATGTGAAAGGCGCTTTTACCGATGCCAAAGTGGATAAACCGGGCAAGTTTGAGCTTGCCGACGGCAGCACCATCTTCCTGGATGAGATAGGAAACCTATCCTATGGTCTTCAGGCAAAACTCCTTACCGCCCTGCAACGCAGAAGCATCGTAAGAGTGGGCGGAAGTACGCAGATTCCCATCAACGTACGACTGGTTTGCGCCACCAACCGCAATCTGCAGCAGATGGTAAACGATGGCGAATTCAGAGAGGATCTGCTCTATCGCATCAACACCATCCATCTGGAATTGCCTGCCCTGAGACAGAGAAAATCAGACATTGTTCCATTGGCAGAAAGATTTCTCCGTCAATATGGCGATTTATATAATAAGGTGAATCTCCGTCTTTCGGAAGAAGCAGAGAAAAAACTTACCAGTTTGCCTTGGTACGGAAACATCCGTGAACTTCAGCACGCCATCGAGAAAGCCGTGATTCTATCTGACGGCGGAATGATTTCTGCCGAAGATATTGACGGCGGAAACCAGCAGAAAAGAGAGAAGCCCCTGGAAGAGGTTCAGACGCTCGACGAGATGGAGAGTCGAATGATAGAGAAAACCATCAGGGAATGTGAAGGAAACCTGTCGGTGGTAGCCGCAAGACTGGGCATTTCCCGCCAGACGCTTTATAATAAGATTAAGCGATATGGGTTATGAATTTAGGCACGGATTACACGGATTTTTAGTTATCAGATGAATAATCAGTTAGCAATCATCGTTTTATTGGTGATTTTGGTAGTTCTAGTAGCAGTCAACATCTGGCTCTACCGCCACTATCGCCGGAACATCAAGAAGGTAACCTTCCTTTTTGATGCGATAGATAATGGGGATTTCTCCTTCAGTTTTCCTACGGAGAAGAGGTTTAAGGAAGATAAGATTCTGCATCAATCCCTCAACCGAATCAAGTTCTTCCTGCAACATACGAGAGAGGAGCAGATGGATCGGGAGAAATATTACGAGCAGATTCTGAATGCGGTGGATACGGGCATTCTGGTGGTGGATAGCCACGACAACATCCTGCAGCACAATCAGGCAGCCCTCAGGTTGCTCGATACGGATGTGCTTACCCACATGAACCAGGTAAAAGGGAAACTGAAGGATGAACACCTGGCAAAGCATGAGACGCAAGCCATGCTGAAAGACAAGCACGTGCGTATCATCGCCCTGAGCGACGTGAGCCACGAGCTGAGCAATCAGGAAGTGGATTCTTGGATCAAACTGATTCGTGTGCTGACCCATGAAATCATGAATACCATCACGCCGGTTACTTCCTTGAGCGAGACTCTGCTTACCCGAGTTACAGAGGATAAAGACTTGAAGCAAGGCTTGGAAACCATCCACAAAACAGGAACCGAGCTGTTGGCTTTCGTCAACAACTATCGCCGCTTCACCCATGTTCCCCAGCCTCAGCCTGCTCTCTTCTATGTGGAACCATTCCTGGAAAGAATGGCGTTGCTCTGCAACCACGAAGTAGAGATAGAAGTTTCTCCCAAGGATTTGCTGGCTTACGCCGATGAGAGTCTCCTCTCTCACGTTGTAACAAATCTTCTAAAGAATGCCGTAGAAGCTTTCAGGGAAAAGGAAAGAGAAGACAAGCAGGAATGCCGCTCCGCGGATTTGCAATCCGCGGCAAGCAAGAAGGCATTTATCCATCTCCATGCCTATGCCAACGTCCAGGAATCCATCATCATCGACGTGAGCAACAACGCCGGTCTCATCCCCGAAGATGTAGCCTCTCATATTTTCATCCCGTTCTTCACCACGAAGCCGGAAGGAAGCGGAATCGGTCTCTCCCTCTCCCGCCAAATCATGCGAGTAAGCGGCGGCAGCCTCTCGCTCCATCAGGACAAGGCACAGGGAATCACCACCTTCCGCATCATCATTCCATAACAGAAGCACTAAAGCTGATTGCCCTCCGTTTCCACAATCTGTCCATCAAACAGGCGGATGGTGCGATGGGCTATCTTGGCATCATGCTCATTATGCGTCACCATGACGATGGTGGTGCCCTCGTGGTTCAGCTCGGTAAGCAGATGCATCACCTCGGCTCCATTCTTGGAATCGAGGTTACCCGTAGGCTCATCGGCTAGGATGAGCTTCGGACCGAAGACCACGGCACGGGCGATGGCTACTCGCTGCTGCTGACCACCTGACAGTTGGTGAGGGAAATGCTTGGCACGATGACTGATGGCCATTCGCTTCATAATCGCCTGCACCTTTGCCTTGCGCTCCGCCTTCGGAATATTAAGGTAGGTAAGAGGAAGCTCGATGTTCTCCTCTACATTCAATTCATCTATCAGATTGAAGCTCTGGAACACAAAACCGATTTCTCCCTTTCTCACATCCGTACGCTCCTTTTCCTTCAGGTTTGCCACCTCATGATTACCCAGGAAATATTTTCCCGATGTAGGATTATCCAATAATCCAAGGATATTGAGCAAGGTGGATTTGCCGCAACCGGATGGTCCCATAATGGCGACAAACTCGCCGTCTTCTACTGTGAAAGATACGTTATTTAAAGCAATCGTCTCCACATCTTCTGTGCGGAATGACTTGCAAAGATTCTCTATTTTTATCATTTTGTTCAATGTTAAGTGTTAAATGTTGAATGTTAAATTAGGGTATACGCCCTTAAATCTGTGTCATCTGTGAAAATCTGTGGGAGACTTATTCATCCTTGAGATACTTCACAGGATTACTATTCGCCACCTTGTAGCAGTTGATGATGACGGAAAGCCCGATGATGACGAGCAAGATGATGGTAACGCCGATAAACAGCAAAGGCGTCATCGTAATCTTCTCGCTGAACGACATGAGCCATTGTCTGGCTATCAGCCAAGCCCCCAAATCTCCCACGATGATGCAAGGCAAGGCAATCTTCATAATGTCCTTCAGAAAGATGCGAAGAATATCCTTCACTTTCGCCCCGTTCACCTTTCTGATTGCAATCTCCTTGCGGCGGCGGTTCACCTCATCACTCGTATAACCCACCAATCCGAAGAGGGCGATGATCATCGTTACGATGCCGGCAACCAAGATTCCGTTGCGGAAATTGAGCTGGGAAGCATACTGTGCCTTGAACTCGGATTCATAGTCGAGTACCGTCACCTTGTTGTTAGGATACATCGACTGCACCTTATTTCTCAACTCAGTTAAGGCGTCTTCCGTCAGATTATTGAACTTGACAAGCATATAGGGAGCCGTCCAAGGAGCATAGAAGTAAACGAAAGACATATTCTTGAACTCCGCATCCTCAGAAGTAACTGCTCCGTATTTGATATTCTTGACAACACCACAAATCGTCATCGTTTCATCCTCATTACAATGTGAAGAAATGTAAACTCGCTTGCCTACAGCCCCATCTTTCCAATGTCCTAGTGTAGTTAATCTCTTAGCCAAAGCCTCATCAATAATCACTTGACGAGAACTGTCATTGCGTTCTGTAAAGAACGAACCTTGCACAAAGTCGATTCCCATCATTCTGAAATAGTTGTCATCCACTCCCCATGCATCATGGACAATCTGTAACGACTTTCTATCATCTGGCAACGACAAATTATTTCCATTTACCGCATAGCTTTCCAACGGAACAGAACAAGTAGAAGCAACCTCCTTTACATCCGGCATACGCTTGATTTCGGACAAACATCGACTGCGTTGATCGCCATTAATAGCATCCACATGTACGATAGCCACATTCTCATAATTGTAACCAGGATTCATATTCACCATCAAGCTATACTGACGATTGACAACAAACAACAAACTAAAGAGTAAGCCCGAAATAACGAACTGCACACCTAAAAGAGCTAACTTCCAACGGTTACGGTTTTCATTATATCCTCGGAATGCAATGGCAACGGGAATCTTATTGTAGAGCCAACCTGGAACCAATCCACCCACCAACAATACCAATAAACAGATGGAAACCAATATCCAACTGCCACGATTGAACACCAACGTACTTATTGGAGCAGAGAGGAAATTCTCGATGGTTCCCTTGCAAAGAAACACGAGAACTGCAGCAAGGATTACCGCCAACCCCACATGCACCAAAGCCTCGGAAAAGATGATGGCATGAATATTCTTTGGTTCTGCACCATAACATTTTCGGACAGCCATCTCACGAGAGCGAGTCACGAGATTTCCTACGATGATAAGCAGATAGTTCATCACGGAAGTGAAGAGCAACACGAAAGCTATAATGCCTAAAATCCATCCCATCATCTTGATATAAGAATTCTGGGTAAACACCTCGCTGAGTATAGTAAATTCATAGTCAAGGGTGAATCCTGGCGTTTGAGTCGCCTCTGCTGTAAAATGGTCTTTCTTCATTTTTTTGATGTAAGGACGAAGTTCACTTATCTCATGTCCTTTCGCCAAACGGATGTAAGAGAAATAGTTGTCATTTCCCACCCATTGATTTCTGCCATCATAGCCCCAAAGGTCTCCTATACTGCATAAAGACACCAGAATTTGTCTGTTATGTAGAGATGCGCCCCAAGGAAAGCTCTCGAAGATGCCACCTATAGTGAATGTTTTGCCTGGATATTCAGGAATAGTAAAATGCTTGCCTACCACATTTCCTCCTATTTGCTCTGCCAATTTGGAATCAATCATGCAATATAGCGGACGAGATAAAGTTTCCTTTGCCTTTCCCATCAATATCTTTTGCGGGAAAATATCAAAGAAACAACTGTCTGCCATCAAAACGTTAGCCTCCATGCTGTTTTGATTTTCCAACTTACATTGTTCTTTATCCATATCAACAAATCTTGTTGCAGCCTCTACCATTGAAGCATAATCTTTCACACCAGGGGCAATCGCTCCAGATGTTTGGTTAAAACTAAAAGGTTTACTACCATTGAAGCTTGGCATACTGCCCACTTCTGAAATCTGATACGTCCTCTCCCATCCTGGAAAGTACGTATCGTAAGTCTGCTCGAAATAAATCTCGGCAATAATTACCGAACTGATTGCCAAGCCGAGCGCCAGACACAATATCTTCACGAAATTGTGCTGGCCCCTTCGAGGCAGATTCTTGAATGCGTTAATAATATGATTCATATCAAATATCCTGTTTCAAGGGCGTTAGCCCAATTTATCACTAATCACTACTAATTAATCATTACTAACTAATTACTACTAATTAAAAACTAATACATCATTATCCTTATAGGCTTCATAGCCGCTAACGATAACCTGCTCACCCGGCTCCAAGCCCTCAATCACCTCATAATACTGAGGATTCTGGCGACCGATGGTGATCTTTCGGCGATAAGCCTTCTTGCCACTCTTGTCTAATACAAAGATCCATTGACCACCCGTTACACTATAGAACGTGCCTTTAGGGATAATTATTGCCTGCTTCGACTGACCGAGCTGCAAATCTACATAATAGGTCTGACCGGTTCGGATATTGCCAGGGCGAACACCTTTGAAGATGAAGTCGATGCGGAACCTGCCATCTCTTACCTCGGGATAAACCTTGCGAACCTGCAGGAGATAATGCTTGCCGTTCTGGTCAAAAGTGGCAGTAAGTCCCGGTTTTACCCGGTCGATGTAATGCTCGTCCACCTGCGCCTGCACCTTGAAATCGCTGAGGTCGTTGATGACGCCTATCTTCTGTCCGGCAGAAATGCTCTGTCCCAGTTCCACATCGAGCAAGCCGATTTCGCCCGAAATAGTGCTGCGGATGTTCAGCTTCTCCTTGCGCTGGCGAACCAGCTGCACATTCTTCTGCATGGCTTCCAGATTATCGCCCATCTGCTCCATCTGTGAACGGCGAAGCTGCGCATCCTTCTTCAATCGCTTGCTGATGAGCGCATGCTTCTTGACGGCAAGGTCGTAATCTTCCTTTGCCTTGAGATACTCCTCGCGCGAATTGAGCTCTTCCTTGTGCAGCGCCTCCTGATGCTGATAGGAACGGCGCTTGGTGATGACATCCTGCGAAAGCGACAGTTCCTCGTTGCTATTGTTCAGGCGGTCCTGCTCCATCGAAATCTGGGTATTGCGAAGCATGTCCTGCTTTTCGGCAAGTTCGCTTTCGGCATTCAGAATCTCCAGGTCGAGATTCGAATTGCTCAGTTTCACGATTACATCGCCCTTATTCACGTGGGCACCTTCATCCACCACTTTCTCCAGAACGATACCGCCTTCCTCAGAACTGATCTGTACCACGGAGATAGGAACCACCTGTCCATCCACCGAAACATAATCGTTGAACTGCGCCTTCTCCACGGTTCCGATGCTCAATCCCATCCTGTCCACCTTCAGGGTGGAAGAGAAATTGCTCAATCCCAACCAAATGAGGACTGCGATCAAAACCACTCCTCCGCCAATCCATGCCCAATACTTGCGAGGCACGAGATATTTTTTCTTTTCTATCTTTATATCCATAATTTTATGTATTCAAGTTTGCAAGAGCACTCCACACGCCCTGAAAGGGCAGAAGCTCCTAGCCCAGGGTAACACCCTGGGTTATCATGGCCGCAAGCCTGTCGCCCTGTAAGGGCAAAAGCTTTAAAATTCCAGGCAATATACAAAGCTTTTGCCCTTTCAGGGCGCCTTGCTGATTGCTATTATACCCAGGGTGTTACCCTGGGCTAGGAGCTTTTGGGCCTTCAGCCCGTACCTGAACCACTTGCGAAAGTTCTGTTATTTAATTAAATTTTCTCCCTGATAATAAGCAACTAACCTTTGTTTGATAATGAGCAGCATCTGCATCTGGAGTTCCTTGATCCTGCTTTCCAGAAGCGTCTGGGCTGCGGTATGAAGATCGAAGGTGGAAAGCATTCCTTCTTCAAACTTCCGGCTCGACATGTGATAGGCGAGCGAATCAGAGGCTACCTTCTTCTGCATCTGATGCAACTCCTTGGCATAACCCTCTGCATCCATTACCGCCTGGGCTATCTGGTCGTGAAGCTTGCGACGGATTTCTTCCAGGTTCACCTGTGCCAGTTGCCAGTCGTTGCGTGCCTTCTTCACGCTGTGCCAATGGTCGCTATTATAAATAGGTATGGAAAGGGTCAATGCGAGGTATTCGCCCTGGTTGTTGCGAAACTGCGAGGCAAACCCATCGTATTGCCCTTTCTGAGAGAGATTCTTATAATAGTTGGTAGAAATGCCGCCACCGAGAGAGAGTGATGGCAGCAATCTGCCTTTTGCTATCTTGTAATCATACCGTGCCCGCTCCACTTCGTATTCTGCCGACTTCAAATCGGGAGAAATATGCTGGAAGCCCTGGTAAACGGTTTCGTAGTTTACTCCAGATTCAGAAACCTCTTTATTATCAGACGTTAACTTCAAATTCTGTTCCTCTTTAATCTGGATTTTCAGCTCTTCATTCACCGGAAAATTCATCGCCGATTTCAAGGCAAGCAGACTCTGTTTTGCCACATTCTCCTGATGCGTAAGATTGTATTCATCTTCTGCCACCTGCGATTCCATCTGCACCACATCCGGGCGTCCCTTCTCACCCAGTTCATACAGACGCTTCATCTTAGCCAGCATCCGCTTGCTTTCGTTCAGTTTCTCGCTTGCTATCTGAATGCTTGCCTCAGCATAGGCAGCATCCACATATTTCTGCATCACGTCGATGGCACGGTCGTCCTGAATCTTCTGCATCGCCGTGGCTGAATAATCCCGGCTCAGCTTAGCCTGCTTCAAGGCGTTGATGGTGGCGAAACCGTCGAATACATTCAGTTCGGCATAAAGCTGATAGTAGTTGTTGAATGTCGTTACATTATTATAAGTATTGGTTTCCGGGTCGATATTTCGTCCCCAGGCGTACTGTCCCTGCACGCCGCCCGTAACGGTAGGCAGGAATCCTGCCACAGCATGCTGGTAATCCTGCTTGCGCTGGCGGGCGTTTACCACCTCCCGCTTCACCTCCGTGGCGTGCTCCACGGCGTATTTCATGCAGTCGTCAAGGCTCCAGCTCTGTGCCGAGACTCCAGCCGCCCAGACCAACCATCCTATCAATATTCCTATTCTTTTCATAATCTTCTTCATTTTGGCATAATAAGGACAAGAGCCGTGCCAAAACAGCATTTCTCCTGATAATCAAACCATTAAATAAAAACTCTCATTAAACAAACTGTCCAACAATTAGACACCGCCGTCTAATTGTTGGACAGAATTTCTATTTTCACAAGAAAAATGACAAAAAAGTTTGGTGCTTTCAAAAAAATGCAGTACCTTTGCCATCATAAAATAAACAACGTAACAACATTAATACATGATGAGAATCGAAGACTACAGAGCGGCTATCTTACAATGCCTGCTCGACGCAAAGAATGAGGACGGCACTCCTGCCATCACTCCTAAGGAAGCCCAAGAGGCACTCAACGGTTTTACCGATGACGAACTGCAGGATGGAATCCTTTGGAATTCACCAGAAGACGTGGCTGAAATCATACTCGAAGGATAAATTACATGCCAAGGATTGTAAATTACAAAAGTAATATCCATCTATAAACAAGGGTAATATCCATCTTTAAGTATAGAAAAAGGAGCAAAGACTTACCGGTTTTACCGATTCGTCTTTGCTCCTTTTTGTATAGAGAATCCTGCTTGGATATTGGATCATATTTCGATACTGGATCCTATTTATGCAGAATCCTTTTATCGTGTTTATCTGGCGATAAACTTCTTGCCATTACAGATATACATCTGACCTGCCTTCATCTGCTCCACCTGCTGACCCAGCATGTTGTAAATCTTGCCATCCTTCACCACGGCTGTGTGAACCACCCTGATTCCGTTGGTTATCTGCTCGTAGGTAAAGGTTACTCTGGCAAATATCTGCTTGTTCTTACCCTTGGCATCCACATCGCCGCTCGTGATGTTAGAGTTGTCGAACGCTAACTTGATGCTCTGGGTTGCAGCAAAATCCTTAAGGTCGATGGTTACAGGGCTCTGGCCGGCGGTACCACCAGGCAAAGTTACCTGATTTGCCAAGATAGAGCTTTCGCTTCCATCCACATAAACGCCCGTAAGATAGATAGAGCGGTCGGCTGTGGTAGAGGTATTGTTGCTGTAACCCTCCACATTGATGCCCGTGATGCGATAACCGGCATTTACGGAGAAGGTGATGGTTTCACCATTGTTGTTGGTTCTCATCTTGATGTAACCATTAGATGAAGAGGCAGTTATCTCACCCTTCTCGCCTGCCGTATAGCAGGTACCCTTGATGATTGCCTTGTCTTCGGCTGGAGCCTTCATCTCTTCCATACCATTGGTAGGCTTCTCTACAGCCACCTTTTCAGGAGCATGGCTCACGGTCTGGGTAACGTAGGTTTTTCCATCTACCCCCAGGTAATCCGGCAGATAAAAACCCAGATGAGGCGGCTGGTTGTAAGATGAGTTCTGCCATACTACGCCCATACGATAAACATGGTCTTCCATCAGGCAAGGCACCTTATATTTAGTAGGCTCCGGAGTAGAGAAAATCATGATCTTGCAAGTTGGCGAAGTATAATCGTCCTCATGCTGGAACATAATCAGCTCCTCGCGCCAGTCGCCCAGCAGGTCAGCCTGCAGGCATGGAGTAGCCTTGGTAGAATTGCATGCCGATGGATTTCCATATTCATAGAAGTTCTGGAAGGTGACGATGCTCTTTCTTGCCGTATTATAGTTTTGGATGCGTGGAGAATAACCACCCGTTGTGGTACTGTATCGGCCATCGAAAGTCTGGTCGTACGGATCGCCCGTCCAATAGATTCTGAAATTGGCATCAGGTTTTTTGCTGGCAATCACCGTATTGCCGGTGGCACAATCGCGCACATCAGCATCCGTGCTCGACCAGAACTCGAATCCTCTGTTGGCAGGCACGAAATCTGCCGCCAGTCCGCGTCCGTTGTCTCTATCGCCCGTAGCAACGCAAAGGAATTCTCCGGTGGTGGCATCGTGTACATCCCAGCCATAACCGCCCGCTTTTTCCTCGTGAGGCATCATCACCTCCAGACCAGGACGGTCGGGACAAAGATCGGTCAGATGGATGGCATCGCCATGACCCTTTCCCGTGGCACAGAGCAACTTACCATCATGCCCGATGGTAGCCGCACCAATACAGATATCATCAAAGCCATCGTTGTTCACATCGCCCACGGAAATGCCGTGTACCCCCTGTCCGAAACTGGAATTTCCCGTTCCCGAACTGAGCACCTGCCCCTTGGCATCCACCACTTCCCACTTATTGCTCAGGCCCTTATGAAGCCAGCGGGTAGAAAGTTCCTTTCCGTTCCAATCCACAGCCCACAGGAAGCAGTTCTTGTAATATCCACGCTGGAACACAGCCGATGGCAACTTGTCCATGCCGTCCAGATAAGCGGCACAGGCATTGAAACGCTCCGAACGATTGCAGTTGCTATCGCCGAAGAAACTGGAATTGTCTGTAGCCGAAGAAGGGAAGTCTTCTCCCGAACGGCTTGGCGAATACCAGATGGTGTGCATCGCCTCGCCCGTTTCACCCTTGAATACGGTAAGGAATTCCTCGCCGCCGGTTACTCTACCCTTGCTGTTAAGATAGGTCTTGGCATTATCCACCGCCTGGATATTGGCATCGCCAGCCTCGGTTACAAACCTGCCCTTGCCATCGGTAGAACCATTGGCCGTCTTGCAGATCAGCTCAGCCTTTCCGTCGCCATCGAAATCATAGACCACCATCTGCGTGGTATGGTTGCCCGAACGGACGTTGAGTCCCAGGTTGATGTTCTTCTCCCACAGCGGAGTGCCATCCATGCGATAGGCGCTGATGATGACCGGTGAAGCATAGCCGTCCTTTCCGCTGTCACGCTGGTTGTCAGGCATCCATTTCAGAATCAGTTCATAGTTGCCGTCGCCATCCAGGTCGCCCACCGCCATGTCGTCCGGGCGGTATCTTCCGGTGGTGTTTCCACTCTTGATGCTGGCAGGGCGCTTCACATCGAAGGTGGTAAACATGCTGTTCCAGGCAATGGCCTCGCTCGTTTCACCTGCCGAAGACACGATGCGATACGTATCGCCCGGCTTGCCGTTGGCATCCAGATAGCTGGTTACATCCGAAACGGCAGAAGCCACCTTCTTGCCATTGCGATACACATCGAAGGCCAGATTCTTGGCATCAGAGGTAAGCGAACGCCAGGAAACCAGAATACCCTGGCTGGTCTTGACAGCCACGGGTGCACGATTCAACTTTTCCTTTACCTGCTGAGCTGAAGCAGAGAAGGAATTTGCCACTAATAAAGCAGCCAACAAAAAATGCAATTTCATGTTCTTTAGTTTATTTGTTCCTAAGTTTATTGTTTCTGAGTTTAATTGTTCTTAAGATTATTCTCTCTTTGTTTAATTGAATCCGCCACAGATTTCTCTATTCTGGGTGGAAAACAAGATAAAAGAGGCTTTAGTCTTCATTTTTGTTGCAAAAGTAATAAAAAAAACAAGAATATGCAAACTTTTCTTTGCCTAATTCAATTTTTATTTGTAAATTTGCAACCGCAAAGAGGAGGAGGGAACTTGCAAATCCCTCTTTCGCAAAGCTTCAGCAGAATAAAAAGTTTGCAAAGCTTCAGCAAAATAGAGACAAAAAGGAATTTTTACCGGTAAAAATAGATATTTAAATAATGAAGATAGAAAACGAAATCATCAGCTCAGTCATCGCGGCGGTGAAGGAGCTTTATGGTCAGGACGTATCTGAAAAGATGGTAGCCCTGCAGAAGACCAAGAGTAATTTCGAAGGTAACCTTACCCTCGTCGTATTCCCATTCCTCAAGATGTCAAAGAAAAAGCCTGAGGATACTGCTCAGGAAATCGGTGAGTACTTGAAGAAGAACTGCGCCAACGTCATCGCAGACTTCAATGTGGTGAAGGGTTTCCTCAACCTTTCTATCGCTCCTGCCGCTTGGGTAGGACTCCTGAACACCATCAACGCTGACCCTAAGTTCGGTGAGAAGCCTGTTACTGAGAATAGTCCACTCGTCATGATCGAGTACTCTTCTCCTAACACCAACAAGCCTCTCCACCTCGGTCACGTGCGCAACAACCTGCTCGGTTGGTCATTGGCCCAGATTATGGAGGCCAACGGCAACAAGGTAATCAAGACAAACATCGTTAACGACCGTGGTATCCACATCTGTAAGTCAATGCTCGCTTGGCTCAAGTGGGGCAATGGTGAAACTCCTGAAACTTCCGGCAAGAAGGGCGACCACCTCATCGGCGACTACTATGTAGCCTTCGACAAGCACTATCGTGAGGAAATCGCAGAGCTCAAGGCGCAGTACATGAAGGAGGGCATGGAAGAAGAAGCTGCCACAGAGAAAGCAAAGGCAGAGGCTCCATTGATCAAGGAGGCTCACGAAATGCTCGTGAAGTGGGAGAACAACGACCCTGAGGTTCGTGCTCTCTGGCAGAAGATGAACAGCTGGGTTTACGCAGGCTTCGACGAGACCTACAAGATGATGGGTGTAGGTTTCGACAAGATATATTATGAGTCAAACACTTACCTCGAAGGTAAGAAGAAGGTAGAAGAAGGATTGGAAAAAGGTCTCTTCTTCCGCAAGGACGACAACTCTGTATGGGCAGACCTCACCAACGAGGGTCTCGACCAGAAGCTTCTGCTCCGTTCTGACGGCACCTCTGTCTATATGACTCAGGACATCGGTACTGCCGACCTCCGCTTCAAGGACTTCCCTATCGACAAGATGATTTACGTAGTAGGTAACGAGCAGAACTACCACTTCCAGGTGCTCTCTATCCTGCTCGACCGCCTCGGCTTCAAGTGGGGTAAGGACTTGGTTCACTTCTCTTACGGAATGGTAGAGCTGCCTAACGGTAAGATGAAGAGCCGCGAGGGAACCGTAGTAGATGCAGATGACCTGATGGCAGAGATGATCAAGGATGCCCGACAGACAAGCGATGAGCTTGGCAAGTTCAAGGACATGAGCGAGGAAGAGCGCCAGGAGATTTCACGCATCGTGGGTCTCGGAGCGTTGAAGTACTTCATCCTCAAGGTAGATGCCCGCAAGAATATGCTCTTCAACCCAGAGGAGAGTATCGACTTCAACGGCAACACAGGTCCTTTCATCCAATACACCTACGCTCGTATCCGCAGCATCATGCGCAAGGCAGCAGCCGAGGGCATCGAGATTCCTGCAGAGTTGGGCGCAGATGCTCCTATCAACGAGAAGGAGATCGACCTCATCCAGAAGATGAACGACTTCGCAGTAGCCGTAGCCGATGCCGGCAACAACTACAACCCAGGCGGCATTGCCAACTACTGCTACGAGCTGACCAAGGAGTTCAACCAGTTCTACCACGACTACAGCATTCTGAATGCTGAGAGCGAGGCAGAGAAGACCACCCGTCTGGTTCTGGCAGCCAATGTTGCCAAGATTCTGAAGAACGGTATGGCTCTGCTCGGCATCGAGGTTCCAGAAAGAATGTAATATTTACATAAGATATAATAACCTACAATTGAATATTGACTATTGACAAATAATGAGCACCCCCAGAGCCAGACTCTGGGGATTGCTCATTTCGTTTTTATAGAGGATAGGATTCTAAAACAATAATCAACAGGAAATAAAAGAATAAAAAAATGAATAAGATGCCCGTAAATCCTCCTTCATGGAGAAACGATACCGTGTTGCCTTTGCCCAACGAGGTAAAGGCGAATGCCTGGGCTGTGGATGCTGCTTGTTCCGGCAATCCGGGTCCGATGGAATACCAATGCATTGATCTCCAGACTGGTGAGCAGGTTTTCCACTATGGTCCCATTCACGGCACCAACAACATCGGCGAGTTCCTTGCCATCGTCCACGCCCTAGCCCTGATGGCCCAACGAGGCATCACCGACAAGGTAATCTATAGCGACAGCGTGAATGCCCAGCTCTGGGTAAACAAGAAGCAATGCAAGACCAAGCTGGAACGCACTCCTCAAACCGAGCAGCTCTATCAGGTCATCGCCCGTGCCGAGAATTGGCTCCGCACCCACCCCGTCACCGTGCCTATCTTTAAATGGGATACGAAGAAATGGGGCGAGATTCCAGCCGACTTCGGAAGAAAAGGATAGGCGAGGAAAACGCAAGAGACTGGATCCAACAGGTTTCTTGCGTTTCATCTTTATATTTTCATAGCCGTTACAATTCTATGGTTCAGCAGTAACCATCATTACCTTTTACTTCAACCCACATTGTCGATAATCATGCACACCTTATCCTTGTTCTCATGGTTGATGCGCAACCCACGCCCCACCATCTGCAGATACTTGGCTAGCGACAGCGTAGGACGGGCCATCTTGATAAACTCTACGTCAGGACAGTCGTCGGCATCTGCACCATCACCGAACTGCCTACCCTCTCCTTCTTACCATTCTCATTATAGAATGTACTGGTAGCATCGGAAGTCAGCACGTTGATAATGTCTTCCAGCATCTTCTGCTGGTAGTCATAAAGCTTGATTTTCTTCATCAAAAGAAATTATAAGAGAAGACAATAGCCAACAAGATGAGCCGAGCTTTTATTCAAAGCTCAGCCCATCTTATCGTATATAATAAAAATCTAAATTCTAATCCTTTTGTGTTTCTCTGATATTATTTATATAACTTTCCCAAAGTACGACTTTTTCATAACCACCAAGAAAATCACAAGAAATCTGCAAGTTATCAGCCAATTACCACGAAATCAACCGTAAACTATAAACTATTAACTGTAAACTGCTATTCCCAGGCGGTCCCATCCCGCAAAATATGGCGAGGGCTTTGATGCCCCGCCAACCTTATAGCAAAGCGGTTCCGAGCACCGGAGGGCGGTTACATCCTTCCCTTTTCGAGAAGGGTTTCTGTCTCCCTGTGAGGGGAACCGAAAGGGTCGCAAAGCCTATAGTGGCTTGGTTAGGATGTGGAGCTCTCCTTGCAGGAGAGACGGAGAGGTAGAAAAACGCCCATACTATTTCACACTACACTATTTAGGAAAATTATGTGTTCAGTTATTTTTATTCCAATCAGTAAGTCAATCAACTCACGGATTGTGATTATTCTTTAGGTGAGCCAGATATACTTTGCAGTATCTTCATTTGTCAGAAAGTTGAGAATTTCCTCGTATTCATTCAGTATGGAAGTTGTAACACACAAGAGATTAGTACCATCAAAGAAACTGTCCCAAATTTTACGATAAGGACTCCTTGACGATATACACTGTATGAGACTATTAGTATCAAGTACTATTTTTTCCATACCCATTATTTTTTCAACATAGCATGCAAATCCTGATGACGTAACTCATCCAATTTTGCTTGATTTAATACTCCAGAATCCCAAAGAGAATCTAAGCATTCATCTGCCTTTTTACGAAAATAGTTAGCTAACACTGTCTTCACCTCCAAAAGCCTTGCTTCTGAACCATCAAAGGCAAACATCTTCAACAAATGCTGCTGTACTGGATTAAATAATGCTGTCTGTTCCATAATCTACTTCCTTTTAAACGTTTAATTCTGCCGCCAAAGTTACGCTTTTTTCTTGAAACCACCAAGAAAACCACAAGAATTCTGCAAGTTATCAGCAAATAACCACGAAATCAACCGTAAACAATAAACTATTAACTGTAAACTGCTATTCCCAGGCGGTCCCATCCCGCACAATATGGCGCAGGGCTTTGATGCCCCGCCAACCTTAAAGCGTAGCGGTTCCGAGCACCGGAGGGCGGTTACATCCCTTGCCCTTTTGGAAAGGGCGAGGGCTTGGGAGTGGGTTAAGGACCCTCCCCCAGGGGAGGGACAGGTGGGGCATCCACAGCACTGTAGGGCGGTTTTCCTCTTCTTCCCTGAGGGGAGAAGACCGAGAAGAGAGGTGGAGCCTTCTTTAATGGTAAGGAAGGACGGGTAGGTTTTCGAAAAAGATACCATTTTACCGTTTCTTCAATCCCCTCCTCAAACAGGAGAGATGACTCCCAACCTATTAGAGGTAAAATCCATATTCTCTCATCTCCTTCGCCTCATTGTCGCCGATTACAACCTCAGCGAACTTTGGCTTACTGTTTAATTGTTTCTTGCCTTGTACCATAATTTGAATATTTTAAAATCACGGTGCAAAGGTACAAAACTTTATCTAGGCGCACAATACGGCTTTCACCGAATACTTACCTACCATTTATTATGGTTCACAAAAGAAATGGTATGATTATACACAAGCCATTTGTGACTTTGAGACTTTTCCAAAAGCACGTTCCTTCACAATCTGAGGCATATAAGAGTTTTTCTGTATGACACCACCAAGCCCAAGCTTGTCATACACCATACCACCAACACCAGGGATAACAGCACCGGTGCTTTCATCCCTCTCATCATCAATGGCAAAAGCGCAATAAGAGAATTTGGAAGTTATCTCTTCTGGAAATTCTGCTTCAAGATTGCTCTTGGCATCCTTATACATGACAGGGGCTACAATGATAATCCTCTCAGGATTTGTCTTATCCACAAGATAATTGATTTGAGTCTTCACCACGCAAGAAGTGCTAATGATCGACTTAACAATAATCATTGTATCGCAAGAAAAAGCATCAGGATCAATATATGACTTGACGATAGGTGATAATTCAACCTTCGGGTTATCACATATACGAAGACGCTTCGACCAAAATACAGCCAAAGCCATTTTCTCAGGAAAGGCAGCCAATACACCCTTCGCAAGCCAATCAGCATCCTCAGAGGCACACACCAGCAAAACCTTCCCTAAAGAATCGAATCTATCACGTATTACATCACCCAAACTATGTCCTAATGTAAAAAACGCACCACGATAAGCTGCTGAAGAAACTCCATCAGTCACCAATGTACGCAAGGCAGTCTTCACCTCCACCTCATTGGCTCTATTTATATTTTCATATATTCTTCCCATGACATATCCATTTTAATATAGAACATTAATCATACTCTCTACATCTGTGGAAGCAAGGATTTCCTCTATCTTGCTTTCCGTAAGTTCAGTATCTCCTTCAAATCCTCGATACTTCCAATGCAACATGGAAGACTCTACTTCTATGGCAAATCCCATTTTACCAAGCAGTTTCAAGATATCATCAAGAATCTTCTCATCTATCTCGGTACCAAACAAAGTTCGTTTTACATCTAA
The DNA here is from genome assembly GCF_019249655.2 of Segatella copri. NCBI lineage: Bacteria > Pseudomonadati > Bacteroidota > Bacteroidia > Bacteroidales > Prevotellaceae > Segatella > Segatella copri. The sequence continues at coordinate 523,382 of NZ_CP137557.1, read as the reverse complement.
GAAGATAGACTTAACCGTCTTACCTTCACACAAACCTCCACACCATTTGCCAAAAAGCATCGTAACAAAAGTACTAACATCATAATGTTGTTTGTCTCCCACTCCTATAGCTTTAGCTGCAACAGAATAGACTTGAGCATCATAGGCATACATGTTGATATTAGCGTATGCAGGAAACTCCTCTACATCTGTAACATCTTTTATATCTGCAGGCTTACTTTCCTTCATCTTTTCATATCCAGAAGAGACAATAAGCTTCAACAAGAATTTCACCTCTCGAAACAGACATAACTCAGCTTGGTGGTAAAAGTCATAAGCCAAAGTATTCTTTGTCTCAATATTGCCCCATGAAAGAGACTTAACATCCTTTATTTGATGATAAACAGAACTATCATCTTGCAGAATCAGCAAGTCATCCACATAAGCATTTTCTACCTGAGAGAACAAGGTCGCATCAAGCTTTCCTTCCGACATCAAAAGCAATATTTGATATACGGAAAAATATGCTTCAAACATATTTCCTTTTTTGCTATTTTCGCCACCTCGATGCTTACGGGTGAGGTATTCTTTGTCTATTTCTACCATAACATTTATTTTTATGTTCGCACTTTTGCTAACAATTTGCCAAAGATACGATTTTTATAAACACGCTCCAAGAAAAACACCTAATATTTAGGAAAAATTATATTTTTCACAGGAAACAAAAAGCGATAACATACAAGGAGTTTTGCCCATATCGTTTTTGTGGAGATGCAAAAATTAACACCCAACCTTTTTTTCTCTCAAAGAAGCATCTATATCTATATCAAGAAACTCCTTACACCTTCTCACAGACATTTGCTGAATAGCTATTGGAACAGGATAGCTTTCCATGAACTTCTTCAAAAAGTATGATTTACCATCACCAAACTTTGCAGAAAATATAATTCTACTTTCTGCCTCAAAGACTTTTTTGAAGACTTGAATATTTCTATCGATGCTGATTGTTTCCATTATTAATAACGAGAATAGCTAACATAATTTATTTGACTCTTCGATATACGATTGAAGTTTTGCTTGCAACTGTTCACCACCTCCAGAAAAATATTTATTAGAAAAATCCTCTTTACGCATTTCCATATAAACTTTTAAGTTTTGGAAACACTGATGGAAAAATCCTTCCGTTAAATTTCTTTCTGTAGCACCTTTTTTATATAACTTAGGAAATGCTTTAATCACGCCACCAAATCCCGTTGTTTTCCACAAGACGTTATTATCAGGATAATCCCATTCCTTTGGAAACACATCTTTCAGAGCATTAAAACAATTCAATAGCACTTTCAGCATAACACCATCTTGCTCTGTAATAAAGTATTCTCTAAAAGGTAATTTTCTATCTGAAGCTAGCGAATCTCCACGTTTTAACCTATAACTATCAGCATCAGGATTATTTGAAATCAAAGTCAAAAGTTTCGTAACAAAAGTTCCTTGAGATAAAACTGCAAAACTTTGTCCCTGCTCTTTTTTCCCAAGCATCTTCAAACGATTAAAGAAAGGTGACTCTTCCATTTTATTCATTGCCCTGGCAATTTCATGAGCAACTTTTTGCGGACTACGCTTTGTTGATAAATCAAACAAATCGTAGATCAAACTCATGCTAACCTTCGTTTGAGTACTATTGATAATAGAAAAGACGTAAGCCTTCTCTTCTGTATTCAAATTAAACATCAAAACCACAGGTAAGTTAAACTCACCACTCAAACCTGAAGAGCTAATTCCCAACAGTCGATGTTGACCATCAATTACATCCCCTATTTTTTTATTATCGTCAACCTCAAAAACAAAAGTATTATTCTTATCTATATAACTTACATCAGAATATATACTTATAATAATAGGAGTAGGAAAAGTAGCATCTGGATCAGAACAATAGTCCTTAATTTTATTGACACGCTCTTTTGATTGTGCTCTTTGAATCCCTTGCTCCTGAGTATTCGTATATCTTTTAAACAAAGACAATTCGAAAACATTATCGGAATTTCTTCGTCTAATTTCAACTATATCTACAAGAGTCTTTGCATTAATAGCTGATAAATAGAAGGTTCCAATAGGCTGTTCTACTTCTATATATGGAATTTCTAGTTTCATAAATCAACACATTTTACAGTTGTACACCATTAGAATCCTTTTTAATGTTTTCAGATTCTTCACTCATCTTCTTTATATTTTTGCTCTCCTTTAATTCATATTTATCACTCAACATACTAAATTCATTGTTTTGCGGATCCATCAATAGCAAGCAATATGAATATATTCCTAATATGGTTCCAGCTACAAAAAATAGAATTTGCCAAATGTCAAAGGATTTATTAGCTTCATCACTCTGCATAATAGAGCTTGTATATGCCGAATAAAAGATTCCGATAAAACAACATAAGAAGAATGTAATAATAAGCCAAATCATTTTTGGCTGCTTAAAATCATTATTCTCCTTTGTCCAGAAATCTATCAACAATGTTCCAAAAGATGAAGCTAACATAGCAATAACAAAAACATATAATGTACCAGACTCCAAATCATAAGTTATCGAATCTGAAATACTAATCTTGTAGAAATAATGACGCACTATAAAATTTATCAGCATCCCAATATTTCCACCTAAGAATGTTGATAAAGCCCATATAAAGAATGATGTCTTATTGTATTTTATCACCCTAAAAGGACGGAAAAGATATAATTTAAGTCGTTCCATATCTCATTAGAGATTAAGTCCATAATTTTTCCCAATACTCACCCTCAAATAGATTAAAGCCTGGTTCTAATGCCATATTATAATTCTCTATAGATTTTCTCTGAAACTCATAGAATCGTTCAATATTCTCTTCATCCATAGATTGGTATAATTTCTCAGACATACCAAAACCTTCTATCCTTTGAGAAAAAAGATCTGTCAACAATAAATTGAAATTCCATGTGGCTCCCCTTCCGTCTTGTAGCGGAACCAGAATGTCTGAAAGTCTTTGTCGCTGTACATTTTACTTACGTTTAAAATTACTGGCGACAAAGTTACATCTTCTTTCTCAAATCACCAAATCCGTTTTTGGACGCTTACTAAAGATAATTGTTGAGTCATAGTATAAATATTACTGAATATGCATTCCTTAGGTTCCTCAAATCTCAGTTTTACCACTGTGATTCAAGTACTTAGAGAATTCCGCATTACAATATTTCATTTTTTTTATCCTCATCTCTAACAAAAGAGTGAGATTCATGATGCAAAAATAGATATAAATTATGGATTTCGCAAGTTTTTTATATCTTTTAACAGTAAGTTGAATTTCATACCTACTTTACTTTCACAAACTTACACTCCACGCTGCATGCCATTGCTATCAAACCTTCTATCAACACTATGAAGCGCTTGTCCTTCGCCCCCTTCACTCGCTGGTAATAACCAGAGATGCCAGCAAGTGGCCCATCCCCGATGACCACCCTTGCATTCTTCCGAAGCTGCCCCATCGTCTGGGGAGTGAGAAACTCGGGCTCGTCATAATCGACCGATTCGTAAAGACGGATGAAGTCATCCATCTGCCTCTGCGGCACAACTATCGGAGACAGGGGATTTAGAATGAACTGCAGAATCTCCAGCCCCTTCTTCACCTTCATGATGCCATTGTAGCTATCATGCACGAAGACGAAGTTGTGGATAGCCGGTTCCTCCCGCGTTACAATTTCACCATTCCGAATCTCCTGCATTTTCTTCATCGGGATAAAATTCTCTATATGGTGAGCATCCAAGAGTGCCTTGGCCTTCATCTCCCGACGAAAAGGAGAACTCATCGCATACCACAAGATTTCATTGGGATCACAAGATAACCTCATATTGTCTTTTGATTGTTTTCCAACTGCTTCATTCTCTTCAATAGCAGAGAGTTAAGTAAGGACTTTATTTTTCTTGCCAACCTATCGTTATCTATTTTGACGATAGCAGCAAAATACAGTTAACTATAAAACACAATTTCTCCTACCCTCTATAGTATCATCATAGCGTTTTATATACTTATCTACGATTTGGATAGATAAGTCATCAAGATGAGAGCATCTATTATAAATATCTCTCAATTGCATATTCCGAAGTTTTTCCAAATCTTCAATAGTGTCAACTAAAGCTTGAGACGGATTATCAACAACCTCATCGTTGACTTCAAATCTTTGAGTAGCCGTCAGTTTCTTTGGTTTTATCTGCTTTAATAACTGCCTGCAAGACATATAAGGCTGGTTTTGAGCTAACCAATTATAAACTGCAATAAGGCACGTCATCTGCTGTTTTTCTTTCTCATCAAGTTGCTTGATCTCAACGACATCAACATAACCATCAAAAACCTGATGAAATAAGCTTTGCAATTTTTTCAACTTATCCTGTGCATCCAGCAATATCATCGTCATTCTTTGAACATCATTGATGAAGCCACCTGAAAGCTGGTAACACTGTCTGAAGAAGATTGTCAAATCAGTAGAATAATGAGAATACAAGGAGTTTAATTTCTTCAAATTATCTTTTGCACTTTGGTCTTCATTCTTCTCTTTGTTAATTTCATAACCTAATCCGAATCTATTTATTTCAGTTGCAGGCAACTCTATGTGAGTATTTAAAATCTTATCACACACATCATAAGAAACTTGATCCATTTTGGCATTGTACGCCTTTCCTACTCGATGAATGTCATCAACACCTTGCCAATATTCTTTTATTACATCAACAAATAGCTTACGCAAAGTTATCAATTGATCACAATAAGCTTTTCTGGAAGGAAGGACATAGCTTTTCTCATACAAATGCACCATCATTGTGCGCGGCTCTTGCATATCGTCAAGCGGTAACATTTCTCTACTTATATGCTTTTCAAAAGTCAAATCTAAATCTTCAAAAATCACATCTTTTATGATCTCTGAATGATATACATCTGCATTTGGAAATGCTTTTCTCAGCAAATCAATATGATGCAGATTAATGCGATGCATTATATCTCCATCTCCATTTTCAAATTGTTTCCCTGCAGTAAAATAGTCTAAGAAAGTAAGACATTTGACCTCATTTTCACAAATTTCAAACTCCAAGATATTATTTTGGATGCGAAATTGTTTAACGAAGTTTTCTTCCAGCTGATTAAATGTGGCAGAATCATAACCAGCCAGTTTCAGACCAAGAAGAACATCTGCCATCTCTTCTAAATTATTAGGAACCTTAGCATCCATCTTAAAATCAGCAAATTCTGGCTTATAAGAAAGCTGCAAATTACATATCGTTAAGAATTTTGCCAACCAAAAATAGTCTCGCCACTCTTTAGGCTTTTCCAAAGAGATAGAACTATCAAGCCATTTACATAAATAGAAATAAACCTCAGTCTGCAAAGAAAATCTTTTTCTTACATCATCCATCGTAAGACCTATTTGGCTTCCAAACAATTTATCAACAGATTCCTCAAGTTCGGTTTCCGTAAAGTTAACAGGCACTAAGTATTGCCAACAAAGAGGCGCAGTTTGCCTTAACCAATCAAACGCTGCTTGATTATTATCAATATAATGTTTAACTCCACACCACACCAATGTTCTTGCCACAATATACGCTTGCATAGAGTTTATCTTCTTACCCTCCAATTCACGTAAAAGAGAATCAGGCGTATATTTTCCTTCATCTATAAGGGCCATAAGAAACAAAGGACTTGTGTTTTCATTAATATGCTCGAATAATTCCATACCAATTTCTTCTAAACCATTTCTATAATTCCTAAATATCTCTTCAATTATGATATGAGTCCTAATGGGGTGAACATCAGAAAATCCTTCACCATTATACTCAAAGAATTCACCTTTCATTTGGTCTATACATCGAGACAGGTCCATTGGAGAAAGATGACACAAGTTCCGAATGGCATTCACAGAGATATTTCCCTGCAAGACATTCGAGACAGATATATACTGAAGAAAGGAGGCATTTACATGATCAAGTCTTCCTATCTGTTCAGAGATTCTTGCCCTTAGAGGAACACCATGTGTCAAGAAATACACATATTCAAGCAATGTTTGAGGATGTCCAGAATTATTCCAAGCCTCTTCAAAGATATCAATATGGCACAATCCTCTTTCGCATAGATGATCAAATATATCCTTTGCCTCAGATTCGGTTAAATCTAAGGCAAGAGTAGAATAATGAAGTTTCTCATTAACCTTGTTTTTACACCGATTCCAATCATCCTGCCGGATTGTTACTAAGCATTTAACAAAAGGAGTATCCTCTATTTCATTTACCACTTGAATCCATGAAGTATCGTATGGCAGCACATCTAAATAAACAAAAGCTTCACTCTTCAAGCCTTTCGAAATATCTTTGATGGTGGCAATAATCTGCGATATGTTATTTCGATTTACATATTTAATCTCGTATCGTAAAGGAGTACCACAAATCTTCAAATAACGATATGCTAAACTACTTTTGCCAGAACCTGAGACACCCGTTATGAAAACAAGATTATTGTCTTTCAGCTTCTCATAGAGTTGTTGCAACTTTTCTTCTCTGACAACATCATAATTTTTGGCAATATGTATTTCCTTAGCAGATATACCTTGATAATAAGATATTTCAGAATTAACATCTTCCTGACAAACTGACTGAAAAAGTGGAATTACTGTTAGTCCAAATTGAGTAAAGAATTCCTTTTGACGCACAGAAAACGCTATAATCTGTCCTACCTGACAACATAAATCATCATAAGTAGCAGACTTTTCATTTATCACAAGATAACAAATCCACTGAATCAAATAATCCTTTACTATTAAAGGATCAATAGATGGAAATCGATTTTTTAAAACGGATTCAACATAATTTTCCAACTCTCCTTGCGATTTAGACTGCCATAATATTTTTGCAGCAAGCTCCTTGGAAGAAGCATAATCCAAATGAAGAGTTTCCTCTTTTTTGAGCGACTTTACAAGAGAGGACACCTTCGTCAATCTATCAGAAATCACTCCTTTATCATTGCCATGTCCAACCGCCACGAATGATATTTTTACATTTGAATTTTTATCTAAACTATCCTTACCACGAGAAAACAAAGAAGTAGATTTACCCTTGGAAAACAGATCAGAATACACGATTGTCCCAGAATAACACTTCACCTGTATGGTTTCGATAATTTGGTCATTCAAATATATGTCTAAATCTTCTCTTCCTTCGGGCACGAATACTTCTTTAGAATCAGCAGACTCTATCATTCTATACAACGTATAGAGATATTGAACATGATAACCAAAAACTGTTGATGAAACGGACATAACTATAACCTTTGTCTCAAATCTGATACTTAAAAATCAAGATTAAGCTTTAAATATTTCCTCATATAATTTCTCAATGCTCTCATTCACCATAACAGGAGCGAACACCCTCTCTCCGAAGCTTTTAGAATATTCAGCCATATTCCTGAGAAGATCAGGAGATTCCATCAGTTTTCGAAGCTGCATGGTAAGCGCATCCACATCATCAAATGGGAAAGTGAGGCAGTTCTTTCCTTCTTCAATAACATCAGGCAGACCACCTACAGGAGTAACCACACAAGGTATGCCATAGGCCCATGCGTCAAGTACACCCATTGGGAAGCCCTCACCATCGCTGGCAAGACATCAGCTCCTCTATGCTCCATGTAATCATGACTTTACTAAATCTTTAATCTCTGACATCAACTTTAGATAAGTTTTTTCCTGTTCCGTTTCGCTCATATCAGATAATGTTTTTTGTGTATCATTTACAGCCTGAAACTCTGCCAAATCAGAATCCAAGAACATACTTGGTTTAATCAATATACTCATTATTTTCGTATTAGCCGACGCAGCCTTATGTAATATTGGTGGTAATTCGTTATTTCGGATGAAATCAGAGGCAAGAAAATCTGTAGAAACTAAAAGAATAGCAATATCTGCCTCTCTTAAAGCTCTCTCTATTTCTTCTTTCCATCGCTGACCAGTTTTTATTCTTTGGTCAGACCAATCATCAATCCCACCTACATAGTTTTTCAACACTTTCAAATGAATCATCAATCTGTCGCAATACACCTTGTCAGTATGTGCATAACTAATAAATATTTTATGTTTTTTCATTTCCATCTTCTTCTCTTCTGTTTCCTTTTCCATAAAATTTATATTTAAGTTTGCCAATGGAGCGTTATGTGATACTTTCGCTTTTTCATCTATTTTCACTTCTGCTACATTTTGAGTTATAGGATTATCAGTAAGATCAACTCTTTTAAACTTTGCCATTAAATTATCATCCACATTCACGATATTGTTCTTACTCAATATAAGAGTTTCAATATGTGATGTTGCAATTTGTTTAGGCAATTTTTTGATTTGATTACCATGAAGATTTAAAATTCTAAGCTTAGGCAATTGAAATACTGCACTTTGCAAATTCTTGATTTGATTAAATGCCAAGTCCAGGGTTCTAAGCTTACGTAATTTTAATATTTCTTTCGGAATTATCTCTATTCTATTCTTACTCAAATCCAACTTTTCTAAATTAGTATATTGAAACACATTATCTGGTATAAACTTAAGATTTTTACCTGATAAGTTTAATTTGCGTACCTGTTTTATCGTTTTTCCTTTTATTTCTATTGGATATTCCATTTTTTTTTTGTAATTTTGCAGTCATAGTCGGACTATGGGGGTAGCGACTTAAAAAAAGTGATGTTCAGTTTGAATCCCTGCGGGGAGGCAAACTGATTAATACCTTAAGGGGAGGCAAAACGAATGGGAAGAACACGCAAGAATCTGGGAAGAGGTACTTCCTATGTTCTTGTTATGTTTTGAATCCGCTTTAATTCATCACAGCTTCGGCATCCCATGATTTATTCACTAGTGAATCTGTGCCCTGCAAATATAAGGACACGCCAACATTTAAAGGTCGCTTCGTGCGACCTTTTCTTGTTATTGATAAGCAATTATCTGGAATACTTGAATTCTTTGATGGATAATGAAGTTGAGTATATCACCATTATAGCGTAAGTATCCGCTTTTTTGTCTACATCAGACTCACGCATCTCCTTCGCCTCATTATCACCGATTACAACCTCGGCGAACTTTGGCTTACTGCTTAATTGTTTCTTACCTTGTACCATAATTAGAATATTTAAAATCACGGTGCAAAGGTACAAAACTTTATCTAGGCGCACAATACGGCATTCACCGAATACTTACCTATCTTTCTCATTTGCCAGAAGTACGTAAATGCTCATTACCCCAACTCTCGATGGTATCAAGAGTTATACTTCCATTATCGCACAACTCATCGATCCCCTCATCAACCTTCTTTGCAAAGTATTGAGAGAGAACATTTTCAAGATTATCCAATTCCTGTGGAGTCTTGATATATGCCATCATCTGCAGAATCTTCATCTGAGCAGGGTTAAAAACTGTCTGTTCCATCCTATTTTCAATTAAAAGTTCAACTTTGCCGCAAAAGTACACTTTTTCCTCGAAACCACCAAGAAAATCACAAGAAATCTGCAAGTGATCTGCAAATTACTAAAAAATCAACTGTAAACTATAAACTATTAACTGTAAACTATAAACTGCTATTCCCCAGGCGGTCCCAGCCCGCACAACCTGGCGAGACCTTTGATGGTCCGCCAACCTTATAGCGAAGCGGTTCCGAGCACCGGAGGGCGGTTTTCTCCCTCGCTCCTGAGGAGAGAGGGCAGGGGTGAGAGGTGGAGCCCTCTTTAAGGGTAAAGAGGGACGGGGTGATTTTCGAAAAACCTCCTTTTGCTAAAGGGAGCCAGAGGGTTTCAAAAGTGCATACCCTCCAATCACCCCATAACATACCAACGGTATGAGAAAGGCAATCGCCATACTCCCCGTAGTATCCGCAATATACCCCATGATTACAGGAGCAATCGCACCACCCACTATCGTCATGATAAGCAACGAAGAAGCAAGCTTGGTCTTTGTACCAGCATCCCTCAATGCCAGCGAGAAGATAGTCGGAAACATGATGCTCTCTCCTAGATACAGGGCGAAGAACGCAATGAGCGATAAGGTTCCGCTACATACCACCACAATCAATGTGGCAACAAAGGTGAGGATGGCACAGACCAACAGCACCAGCCTTGGCTGGACATAATTCATGATGACACCACCAGCCAATCTGCCGATAAAGAACAGACCCATTCCGCCAAAGGCGAGATACAGACTGGCAGCCTGCTTCTCTATATGAATGCTCTCCTCAGCATAGTTGATGAAGAAACTGTTCACACCCGTCTGGGCAGCCACATAAAGAAACAAGGTCAGCATACCGAAACCGAATGCCATCACTCGCATCGGCTTCTCCTCCACCTTCTCGTTCGTATCCGCCTCATGCGCTCTCCTTGGGTCCGGCAACTTAATCCTTGACAGAACCAGTGCCACAGCAAGCACGAAGATACCCACCAGAACATAAGGAATGGCTATGTTGACACCCGAGAACAACTGTTGATCCTGCTTCCCGGTATGAACATCAGAGCACCGATACCGAAGAGAACCAGTCCTGTTATCACTCCCCTCCTGTAGCCCCACTTCCGGATAATCCATCCGGCAGGCAGCGCCATCAGAAAGTAGGCACCATAGACAGCAGCCTGCGTCAGGGCCGACATCGCCTTGCTGATATGGAACGACTCCTGGAAATGCGGATTCAGCACCTCGAGGATGCCATGGGCAAATCCCCACATAAAGAAGAGACTGCTGATGATGAGGAAGGGCACCAGATAGTTATGCCCTTCGTATCTGAAGATGGATGGCTTCGTCATGATTCTCTGCAAATTTGTGACTGTCCTTTGTGAATGAGGAGTTTCCTCTAAGTTGTTTATTCTTTCTTTCCTTTTTTCCATTAGTAATAGTTTGTGTTATAAATATGTGATTTTAAATACTACACTACACTCCACTACACTGCTTTTTTGATTTATACGAGGTATAAATACGAATCCGTTTCCGCTTCATTAGAAGAACAGAAAGAAATCGAACTGAGCCTCATTTGAATCCGAAGTGAATCTCACGTAAACCTTAATAGAGCCCCACGTAAACTTTATCTGAGCCCCAAACCAATTCGAAATGAAACTTACTTCAAAAGCAAGTGAAGCCAGTTTCAATCGCAAAAAAGCCTTTTTGCTTTACAGCATAAGCAAAATCGTGAGGGATAAAGCCAAAATCGTGACTGATGCGTGAGGGATAAAGCCCCATTTTAGCCCATCAGTCACGCATACGAATCCTTTAGCAATCAGCATCTTATCAAATTTATATCTGAAAATCGTGATGGGTGATAGATGAGATGCAAAAAAATCTGCGTCATCTGCGAAATCTTTTACCTCAAATTTATTGAGCCAACCTTTGATGAAATGAGTTTTACCACATCCCCATTTACCCCTCAACATAATAGCATACTGAGGATTTGGAGTAGAAGCATAAATATTGAGATAATCAAAAATCTTAGTATTCATAATTTATCCTCAAATATAATATTCTATACATTTTGAATTCATACTAATGCTAGTTCCTGCCTTTCCATCTCATCCCATTTGTCTTCACCAAGCAAACATTTATCCTTTGCAAGTTTCAAGATTTTACTTCTACTATCTTTTTCTGCCATACATCTTTCCCAATTAACCTTATAAACTTGCTTTATCACAAAAACAACGAATGCAGCAGGTGTTAACAACGAGGCACAAGGAATTCTAATATCATTACTAATGCCTATATGCAAATGTGCATATGAATGAATATTAGGCATATATCTTACAGAATCTACATCATACCGAAAATACACTACCTTACTATTTATTCCTTGTTCAGATAACATCTGCTCATAGTCATTTTCAAATGTACATTTCAATTCCATCATATCTGACGAATCTTTAGGAATATCTTCAGCATTCATAAATGTCAATAGAAAATCCTCAAAAGGTACATAATTATAAGGAGCTTGAATATACGCATAACGCAAATCTGAATTTTCAAATTCTTCAAATTGGAAAATAGAACCATCTACTAATATTAAATTATAATCATAATGATTTATAGCAGTATCATACATCTGTTTATAATCATCTTGCTTTGATACTTTGAGGAAATCATCTGAAGGTGTTTGCCAAGTTAGGTTAGCATTCCTAAGAAGTTCGAAATCCTTCAAAATTGCACTAGCATCAGAAACAGAAGCTACAAACTTACCTGATCTTGTATTACTTTGCCTTGACATGATTCATAATATCCTCAAAGGACATTCCCTCATTTTGTAGTTCTTGAATAATACGTTGAATGTCATTAAATTGATTTTGCCGTTTAGTACTACCACCAAAAATTGTCTTAGTACTTTCTTCACTAGGCTGAATAAAATGCAATTTCAATCCTTCGCTTTGAAGTTTTTCCATCTCTTCAGAACAATATTCTATCGATTTTTCACCAGAAAGAACAACCCATCCTTTTGTTCGTGTAATTGCCGTGAAAAGGCGATTTCTTAATATAACGTTATTTCGATCGTTGAAGATTTTATCTACTCCCATAATATAAACCATACCAGCCTCATTACCTTTAGCCTTATTTAAAGTCCCTAAAGTAACATGACCTTCTTGATAAAATGTTGTTGTCGTGTATGCAGCATGAAGCAAATCATATACCCTTATGCCCTTTGACAATAGCAATTGCCCCAAATAGGTATAATATGATTGAATATTTCTGTCGTCCAAACAAATCACACAAATATCCTCTGGATTCAACCCTTCCTCTTGTATATCTTTTGTTATCAAAGAAGATATCTTTTCACATTCTGCAGCTAAAGATTCACACTTTATAATCCCCACAGAGAATCCATATTCTTCATTAAGGTAACTTGGAGAATTTTCTTGTGGTCTTGAAATCACCATTTCACACCCAACAGAGGAGTCTCCTTGCTCCACGACAAAACCTAAGCTCTTCCAATGTTCGTTATCTGTAAGTCTCTGAAGAACCCTTTCATTATAAATTCCCAAACCTAAGCTGAATGCAAAAATTAGAGCTGTGCGTGGGTTTCGATAACAAACATGAAGTATTATATCCCTATAAGGATTTGTCATCTTATTAAAATCCACATAATAATTACCATTCTCATCCTTACCAAAAGTTTCCTTTTCATCTTGAAGATTAACATCAAAAATATTTTGAAAGTCATCATAAGCCCACACTATTTTTTTATTAACAGAAAGCTTATAGCACAAGCGATAAAAAGAATTTGGAAAATCTTGTCCCTCATCAATTAATGTCAAATCATATTTGGGCTTTAAGTTGTTCTTTAACATTTCAGAACAGACAAATTCAAAAGGAGTTACCCCATGTCCAACAGCATTACTATAGGTTAAAGCAGAAATTCCGTTATCTAAACAAGCTTGATAATATACTCCATTGACTCCTGCTCCTCCCCAACCATGCAGAATATGAATCTTATTCCAATTAGGCTCTTTATTATCAGAAAAATCTCGATAATATCTATCTATCAATCCATGTATTAAGCCATACAATGATTTAGTATAATATGTATATAAGATTTCCTCATCTGGGTTTTGTAGATGATACAGGGCAGCCTTCATCGTCAAAACAATAGTCTTACCGGAGCCAGCCAATCCCCTAATTCGCTGCGGTCCCTCAATTGTCACTAATGCCGTTTTCTTTTGTTCAACATCAAAAGTTGCTTCTTGTTCTTGAATATCATTCAATATTTCGGATTTTGTTCTTTTCCCATGGATACCTTTAATTACTTTTCTATTGCGTTTTTGCACAACTTTGCGAGTACCTTCAACACAAGTAATCAAATGCTTAAAAACAGCATCAGGGATAACAGCCTGAGCTACATCTGCAAAAAGTTCATTCAGCTTTGATAAAGAAACATAGAAAAAATCAGGGTCTGAATTATCATACCTAGAAGAACTATCGCATATAACCACAGCAGAGGTTATACCAACATTCAACTCTTTTCTGTTTTTTCTAAACAATGAATCTTTACTTAATCTACTATATATGTTTTCATACAAATCATTGACATAATCCTTTTCTTTATCATTCAACTTACGATAGGAATTTATGCACTTAAAGTATACAATGCCATAATGACAAGACACCATCATGATTTCCACCTGACGTAATTCCTCTTGCAAATCCCCCCTATAAAGAGGAAAATTATAATAGACTATCGTTTCGTCATCGACCAGCTTTCCTAATGCTGAAACCAAAAGATTTGCAGGCTTATTCTGATTAAGCTTTTCAATATCCGCTATAAGTTTCATATTACAAGTTTTATCATAAAAGACCTTCACATAGCTAAAACGTGAAAGTAAAAATTATACTAATATCATTTTAAAGATTTAGCAAGGACTTTCCCTCTGAAAGTCCTTACCAATCGATTTTGCTAAATATATAAAATCTTACTATTCGTATTTTTCAAAGTAAAAGTAAAAGCCAATGCTACTCCGCCAATTTTTCTATTTCCTCCTTCGACAAGCCAGTAGCAGCAATGATGGTTTCAAAAGGAACATGGAGCGAAAGCAAATTCTTCGCTATTATTATTGCCTTTTTTCTTTCACCTTCTAGCACACCATCATCAAAGCTACCCTCCAGCAAGGTTTTCTCGCTGCTCACTACATCCCAAAACTTATCGTAGGCACGCAGTTCTGCATCAGTAAAGGCTGAAATCTTCACCTCCTCTAGAGCCTTATTAATCTCAGGATTTTCTAGAAGCTCAGCAGGAGCCTCCTTGGTTTTATCATTAATCTCTGTCAAGAATCGCAGCCAAAGAATCGTCATGCGCTTTTCCTTCATCGTATGAGGCTCAAACTTTGGCAGCTCAATAAAGGTAAAGCACAAGCCCTCTATTACCTTATTCGTATCCTTGTCATGCACGATGCGATAGTTATGGATACAATCCTCCATACCCCTCTCAAAGATATCGTTTACCAAGTTAAGGGAATATACAGGCTGCAAGTCCTTGTATCTAGTACCCATTTCAGCTTGGCTCACGTATGCCTTGGAAGCATTAAACAGCACACGCTGCTTAAACGCATCCGTCCATGCCATTTGCATTTCCACCACAAACTGTCTGCCCAGAATATCCTTGCATCTCACATCCACGATAGTATCCTTATGGATAGGATCCACAGGTATCATTTCTGTAGGCAGATACTCGATGCTCTCAATCTCCTGATCCTTCTTCAAAGGCAACAAGGCATTGAGAAGACTGATCAGCAAATCAGGATGATTGCCAAAAATCTTCTTAAATGTCAAGTCCGCCTTCGGATCCAAATATTTAATGTTTGCTGCCATATTCTCACGATTAAACGTTTAACTGGTTGCAAAAATACGTTTTTATTTTGAAATCACCAAATATTTTATAACATATTTCTTTGCAGGAAGCAATATAGCCTCTACCACCTTATCCTCTTAACCACCTGGTGATACCCCACAGCCGCTACATACGATAGGTAAGCATCCAACCCCTATAACAATACAACTCCATCCCCAGTGTTTACTGGGGATACAGAGTATTTTAAGAATTTGAACTTTTTCGATTTTTAAACAGGTTTAACTAAAAGTGCCTCTGTCATCAAGGCATAATCCCTTCTTCCAGCTACAATCATGTCAAAGAATCCCCTGAAGAAATCCAGTGGAGCCATTGCCATTAGCTTGCAGGTTTCAACGAAAGTAAGGTAGGTCGCTGTAACTCTGGCACCCTGCTCGCTGCTAAATCCGCCGAAGTTCTTTCGGAGATTTGTGAATGGGCGGACTGCGCGTTCACAACAGTTGTTGTCTATCAAGACGCTGCCTATCTTCGTATATACCATCAGCTCTTCCCAATGCTTGGTCATATATGTCAAGGCTTGTTGCAACTTAGCAGAGAGCTTTATCTCGTTTTTCTCAAACTGTTTCAACAGTGCTGTCGCTTGCAGATAGAGGTCGTGTAAAACTGGTAGGGATTCATCACCTCGATGCTTGACTATCTCTTTATCTGTGCGACCCAATACTTGATTTTCAACTTCGACCTTATATAATATACAGATCAAGTCTATGAATGCCTGTGCCAAGGTATCCTTGTAGTCACGATTCGCCGAGACAAACAGTCTTCTAACGTGCGACCAGCAACATATCTATATATATTTATATATCCGCAGTAGAACCACCTATATCAGAAGGCAGTTTATTCAATATTTCATCAAATGCATCCATATCAACTTTCAGTGTTAAGAATTATACATAAACTCCATTTCAATTCACCGAATACATATAATACTGCGCCATCTGGTAATCGAAGATGGTTACATTACCGGCATTTACAGTAACAGAGAAATAGGTGGCGGTATGATAGTCAAAGCCATTGATGGTATTGCCAGACATCATCATGTTTACATATGAGGCAGTAGAGTAATCAAAGAGGTTAGGGAGATAACCAGAAAGATAATTACTCCTCTGATAATCATATACTGACAAGAAATTGCCAGTATGCGAAACACTCATCAGATGATAACCACCATTGGTAAAATCAAACACACTTGAAGCCACCCTGTTTGTCACCATAACATAAGAAGCTACGGCAACAGCTCTTCTAACATCAGCTATCATCTCTTTCTCCTCCCATATCATTAGAATGTACGTCATCCGTTTGAGGCGCAAGAGGAGGAACTGGTGATGGTGGTCTCACCCCATGTCCCTTTTGTTGCGCCCGATATTCTCAGAACTCTTACTCTTCACATTCTTACTGCTGTTTAAGACCTGCTCAAACACCCAAGCATCCTTCCGTTGCAAAGCCACAATATCATTTTGCGCCTGCTTATAACAACAGGAAAGATAAGCAAATGTTGCACAAGACACAAGAATCACAAGAATGACGCAAGCCACGAACCTATGCCTACCGCTGATCGTGAAGACTGATTTTGTTTGACTATTCTTTTCCATACAACTCCCTTATTATATTCTTTGGCACTTTGAAAATTCTCATTACTTTTGCGCCCTTTCACTGGGCTTACAAGACTATCCGAAGATTCTTTCTGCGATAAACTTGGCTGGGAAAAGCAAGCCATCCATGAGGTAACCACTTGACAATCCCAGTTCTATTACCATCCGTTGCCACCATGCCTTTCTACAAGGCAATACCCAGCCTATCCCCCACCTTTCCCCATGCGGTCCCATCCCGCACAACTTGGCGAGACCTTTGATGGTCCGCCAACCTTAGAGCGAAGCGGTTCCGAGCACCGAGTAGGGCGGTTTTTTCCCTCGCTCCTGAGGAGAGAGGGCAGGGGTGAGAGGTGGAGCCCTCTTTAAGGGTAAAGAGGGACGGGGTGATTTTCGAAAAAACTACTTCCCGAACTTCTCGCAAGCTTCCTTATACGTATCGAGACTTCCAATATCAAATCTTCCAGCCGTCATTTTCCAGGCATGCATCTCTACCTGTTCCACCATATAATGAGCAAGATTGCCAGGGGCATCCTTGCCACAACCATTCTCTACGGAATGTCTTACCTTATCCAAATCCTTCTTCAGGTAAATATAGAATGGTGGCACAGCCCAATGGCTCTTTGGCTCCTGAGGCTTCTCCTCCATATTCAATACCTTGTCGTTATCATCCAGAACAATCACACCTGTGCGCTGCAACTTCTCTATGCTCGGCTGCTCATGACACATGATACATGAAGTACCCTTCACCTTGGCAAAATCCACAAACTCCAGGAAACTGAAAAAGAGGATGTTATCAGCTGCTACCACCAACATATCATCATCAATCTTCAACTTGTCCATCGCAAACAGCAAATCACACACAGCACCCAGTCTTGTGTCATTCGTCTCCGTACCGTCATCCACTATCGTAACAGGCTTCGTATAACTCTGTTTTGATGCCCACTCCTCAAAGATACCGGCAAACTTATGGTTCGTGATGATGATATGCTCATCTATCTCCGGAATCTTATCAATATCATCGAGCATTCTTCCCAATATCGTATTCTCACCGATCTTCAACAATGGCTTCGGAAAGTTCTTGGTCAACTCACCCAATCTTGTGGCATATCCTGCCGCTATCACAATATTCTTCATAATATACACAAAACAAATTAATTCTTCACTCTTCGTTCTTCACTCTTCACTTAAACGAATCTCGCTCCGTCATCCGGCTTCACCCAGAATACCTTAAATGTCTTCTCATATTCAGGGAATTTTTCCAGATATTGACGGGTCAACTCCTTCTCCACGTTCTCCTTACAAGCAGGATCCACTAAGGCGATGCAAGCACCCTTGAATCCTGCACCCGAGAATCTTCCGCCATATACGCCCTCCAAACTGCGCATAATCTCATAGATGGCTATCAACTCAGGCGAACCACACTCATAGTTATGGATAGAAGACTCGCAAGAGTCAAAGCACAATTTTCCGAATAGTTCCAGATTACCTGTCTCCCAAGCCGTCACACCCTGTCTTACCCTGCGATACTCCGAATAGAAATGCTCGGCTCTGCGGGCAAAGCGGGCAGGCATCCTGTCTTTACATGCCTCATACGACTCCTTAGGAATATCTCTCAGGAAAGTCTTGTTAAACTCCTTCAATGGCTGGTTCTGATACGCCAGCACATTCCAGGCAGCCGTCTTGCACTCATAAACCCTCAGGTTGTAGTCACTGTTCACCAGACTTCTCGTCAATCCCGAGAAGAAGATACCAATCTCGAAATCTTTCATCTCCGGATTTCTTCTGATGATGCGATAATCGTCCGAATCACAATCCAAAAACAGAAGACCATCCTTCTTTCCCAAAGCGATGCATGCCTGGTCGAGCAGACCGTTGTTCAGTCCGATATACTCTCGCTCCGCCTCCGAAGCAATCTTCACCACCTCGAAAGGTTGGAGCATGATATCATTAGCCTTGGCAAAAGCCATTACGTAGGCGATGAGTACGGCAGCACTGGATGATAATCCTCCCACAGGCAGCGACCCCTGCACCACACCATTGATACCCTTCTTCAAGTCAAAGCGTTTCTTCAGTGCGTATTTGGCACCTCTGGCATAGTCGCCCCAGTGCATTTCTCTTACCAGCGTTCCTTTAGTAATGTCAAAATCAACAACACCATCAAAGGTGCGTGATTCCAGATGCACCTCACCATCCTCATTCGGTGTAAACCACAGATCCACACCCTTGTTGATAGCAAAACCTGTCACGATACCATGCTGATGATCCACATGTGCGCCCAACGGACAAACCCGATAAGGCGAAAAAATATGATATTGAAATTCCATACAATATTTATTTAATAGATTAGCTTTAACAATAGTTCGTTAATAATTCAATAATGTGCTAAGCAGCTATACGCTGTAAGCACGAGAGATCTTTGAAAATCTTGCTAATTAAAGTTCGGTTCGGGGTGTACCCGCTTGCTTTAAAAATTCGTTTCACCAGATAAATATTGGTCATCAGTGACTTGAATGAAGACATAGAATATTCCATTCCCATCTCCTTCATAGTTACCTTGGCAACATTTAGTGATGTGAACGAAGCATTGAAAGCAAAATCGAGTTTCCACTTATCGCGAGCCTGGCAGTCCATAAGACCAGTATAGCCTTTGGCGTCACGAAAGCAAAATTCGATCTGGAACCTGGTTCTATAATAAAGAAGTACTTCTTCACCCGAAAGTGAGGTGTCTGTAGAGAAGAATAGTTTCTTCTTGCCATTCGGCATCTGCCAGATGACAAGTCTAACTTTACACCTGAGTGCCTTGGAATAGGCTATCAAAGTATAAGCTGTTCCTTCTATATCTTTCATCTCCATCTTCTCCATTCGAGTGAGGTCAAGATTCTTCATATCAATCTTGCCATCCTTGGTCTTGGGGCGACCACGTTTTCCAGTACGTGGACCAGCATAGACATAAAAGAGACAAGCATTGTCACGAAAGCGGCTTATCAAAGAGAACCCTTCTTTCTTTATCCCATTAACAAATGTACTTGTAGAGAAGTAAGCATCTGCAACTATGAGGGTTGAGAGTTTAAGAAGTTCCTTGCGGTAACGCTTAATGACGCTGATATAGAAATCTACCATAGTCTTGTTTCTAAGACTCAGTTCTTTATTACTTAGCGACTGGTGTGCTTTTAACATCATGCAGTCTTTGGCATCAATATCAATGAGGCCAATACCCATGATTTCGAGACCATGTTTAACAGACTGTGCACATCCCGACCAAAAACGACCGATATGTGGAGTCTTCTTGCCAGCTTTGCTGATGTAGCTGGGATCAATGGCAATAGCCCATCTTCCCTGTTTACCAAAGAAGCGCTTGGCAAGTGAGACATTAAGTTTGAGCCAGTCAATGCTTTTCGACTTTTTTAAGCCGAATGCGTTGCGATAGGTTTGCTCAACATGCGAGCCATACCTCCCCATTTGGGTGAAATTTATCTTTCTTGGTATTACCATGAACAAAATTATCACCTCGATGAGTATTTTCTCGAAACTTTTTGTTAACTTTGCAGCCGAATCTTCAACTGCATCTTTAAAGATATCCATATATTGGTCAAGTCCTGTATTCATATAATTTTGCGTTTGTCGTGATTTGCAAAGTTACTGAAAATCAGCGACTTGACCAACTTTCTATAGTTAAGTTTTCATAAGCATTTCTTAATATAAGTTATTGATTTACAGACGATTAAATATTAATTTAACGCAGTATTGATATAACATAGATACACATATTTAGCTTTTCCTTCCGTAACCGCTGCCACATAAGCAAAAAATTCAAATATAAATTGTGCGTCTTCTGAATCGAATAAGTGCTCATCGCCTAGTATCTCTTCATTTAGAGAAACAAAACTCTCCCTCTCTGAAGTTTGCTTGCTTACCCAATATTTTTCAGAAACAGACGGCCATATTTTATTGATCCAATCATAAAGTTCAGCATCATCCATTTGCGAAACTATCTTCAGTAAAATCAAGATATTCAACTTTGGATGTAACTTAGTATTCCATCTTCCCCTAAACAACAATTGCTTTGCTAACTTTTCTGGATTTTTCAAAACTAGTGATTTCAAAAGTGCAATATCATCTTCTGTTACCTTAGATTCATCTACATCCCAAATATATTTTTTAAAGGCAGGTATATACCAAGGCTGAGATTTCTCAAAATCCAAAATTTCTCTATTTTCTTCATTCTTGGCATGGACTAAAAGATACGGTATAATTCCTTCTTTCAATTGATGCCCATCATGAGTATACTTATGAATCAACGTTTTCTGTTCTTCTACATTTTCTGACAGAGTATCCAAAATATAGTGAGCTAAGAGATAGTCACGGAAGGTATCGTAAGTAAAATTAACAATTTCAGTCTTTCTTACTAAAGAATCCTTTTTCTCAGATAAATCTTTCCTAAGTAATATATTCTCATCCAAGAATCTTAAAAGCATATTCTCATCCTCTTCTTCCATCTCTTCGAACAAATCTTCTATCGGCACATTGAAGAAGGTATCATTTTGTATCATATACTTAAGAATCAAAGAAAAGAATTTTTTGATCTTTCTTTTTCGTAAAACTTTACGTCCCACCCAATCATGCGTTTCCGCTAGCCTAGACAGCATTTTATCAAAGTAGACTGTAAATAATTCATCACGCTTAATATGGCTAACCAAACCTAATTGTTTATCCCTATTGGCTTCACAAAAAATGCGAAGGAGTAAAAGATTGTTTGTCAAACATGATTTCACACCTTCATCTAATGTAATGACGATATTGAAATATCTAAAATATTTCTTCAACAACAAATCCTCATCTCCATCATGAATATGCTGATAAATATCCCTTTCGATAATCATATCGTCACTAAAAGCATTCAACAAGTCACTAAAATTTTCGTCAAAATATTCACTTCTGCATGTCATTATTATTTTTACAAAGTCAAAAGCCATAAATCTCTTCAGAAATTTTTCCAACGAGACTGCAAAGCGCTCAGGGTATGGGTTTTCATTAAGTCCATCAATGATAAAAACTATAGGCTTACGTATGGCATAACAATACTTTGCTACTTCATCCATCATTTTAGAAAAAGAAATATCTAGTGATGGACAAATTGTTTTTACAAAAAGATTCTCAACATCGGTAGCGTCTACTTCATATCCATTGACATAAGCAAATGGTATATGGCGTTTCAAGAGTACATTTTCCGTAAAATCACATAGGAAATTGGTTTTTCCCTGCCCAGCGTTGCCTGTTAACAAACAGAGTTTTGATGTCAAGTAAGTTAAATCTGTTACTTTCTTCCCACATTTTGTAGAGCTAAAATAATCTTCATTGCTATTTTGAGAAGACAAACTCATACCTTTCTCTTTGATGTACTCTCTCATTTTTAAAAGAGGTTCATAAAGATGAGAAAAAGATGAAAAAGATTTATCGACTTTGAACTGGGTAACATTGAAATTAAATTTTGGCTTATTCCATAACCTTCTTCCTCTGTTAAGACGGTCAAAATTCAAACGGTATATCTTATCCGCGACATATGGTGTAAAAAGGTATGGATCCACAAAATATCTCAAGTGTTCCTTCAAATCTCTTTTCTCCAGAAATGTATCAGGAAGATACTTGCCTGATTTTATATTCTTTTGAATTTGGAAATCAGAATACAACGTTTCATCATTCTTCGAAAACATGTTCTGAGGGCAATCATAAGCATACTTCACTTCCCGCTTTATGAGATGATAAAAGACCTCCTTATCCGTAATATCTATTGGTAAAATAGAGGAATGATTGATGTCAAAAGGCAATTTATTGGCATCAAAATTATCCTTGTTTGCCAATTTCACAATCTGCTCGTGGCCATGAGACTCTTCTGCTCGACCCAATTCATACATTACGTTAGAGTTAGGCAACCTCTTTTCATAGAGTTCTGCTACTGGTGTCAAATCCGCAACAAAAACATCACAATCATGAATCTTTTTTACTACCACTCCCTCTATTTGAGGAGAGCCTAATTCTCCTCGTAAGGACTCATCATAGATAACTTCACAATCCAATTCCTGGCTAAGTTTTTTACAAGCCTTCTCCAATCCACTTTTGATTGTAGAATGGTTATCAGGAATATCAGACTGCCAAGAGAAAAATACAACTAACCGACGCATAAGTAAAAAAATACACACAAGAAACTAGTTTGCTCCTACAGAAGTTTGTTGATCTTCATTAAACATGAGCTGCCAATCTGCATTAGTTTTCTTTAATATTTTCATGACTGAATCAACAAAGGCTTTCTCTTTGTCTGAACCATTATAAAGTCCTCCTCCAACTTTATAATGAATTTTCTCTATTCGCAAAGATTCTGCTGTTAACCTATATAGTTTCCACTTGGTCTGAAACTTAAATAGAGAATTTATGCCTACAGCTATTGCTACAATAGCAGAAAGAATAGTTCCACACAATGAACTATATTGTATAACGGCTGCAGATATAATAGAGCCGGCTATTGATATGATGGAACAGATGATATATCCCCATTTATTCAAGCAACTTTTTGAATCATGCCACTTGATTTGAGGGTCGACGAACTCAGTAATATATTTACTAACATCCATAAGCTTAAAGTAATTTTTGTAATTTTTTCTTCTGCTTCATATAAGTATTCTTTTGCCTTTGAGAACAATGCTCTAAAAAATATTTTTCATATATAGCATGCCGTTCATCATTTAAAGCAAAAAGACAGGAACTCACGGTAGCAATTACCCAGATTCCATCCTCTTTTTTAAGCAAGTCTGTAACGTCATCTTCTAAAGGTAGATAACGCTTGATTATATCTTTCCAAACTTTTTTTGCTTCAAAACGAGAATAAATCCTTTCTTCATCCTCTAAGTCTATGAAATCAGCTTTAGATTTCAAATATAAGCAATATGCATAGTTTTCTCCAGTATAATAATCTCCACAGATTTTGTAACCCTTACCATAACAATCAATAGCCCTATTTAAAGTTGCTAAATCATCCGTATGCAACTCGTACATCCGCTTATAAACAGCTCCCAAAAGACCTAAAGTTTCAGAATTGTTATTTTGAGGAAGATTTCCTAATATTATTAAAGCATCGTTATACGCTATTTCAGGAGAGGGCAATTTAGCCATATATGTACAATATGCTTTTTGCTGTAAATAATATTCTTCTTTTGGCTTTATTTCTACGGCTTTTGACCAAAACATTAGAGCTTCCTCCCATTTTTCCTCCTCACGTAATCTTTGGGCTTTTTCAACAATAGCATAAAGGCATACTTCCTCTTTTGCAAGATCTGTTATTATTGCATCGAACTCTGCTTGGGGTAATTGGGGACAATCGACCCCGTTTATATAAGTATAAAGAGGACTATCTGTGTGAGGATTAGCTAAGATGTCGTTAATCATACTGCTTAATTTTGTCTTAACCCTCTCAACCTCATCTACATCCATAAATAACCCCTCATTTTTATATTGAATAATTCGACAATGGTTTATATCAAACGGAATCGTTGATGCAGAATCCATCATGATGATAGTTGAATAAGGTTTCACTGCATGCCGAACCCCCAACTCATAAACAGCATTAGGATTAAATGTTGTAACATCGGCTATAACCAATTCTGCATGCATGAGCAAAGCATACATGCTCCTATCTATTAAAGAAGGGTCTTTAACCTCATCACCTCTCACGCATCTATACCCAGAAGATACTACAACAGGCTGGATAATAGTCTTATAGACTTTATCTAAATCAACCGTCTTTCCTGTGGCATAATCCATTTTCTTGCCGTACCCCATGACAACAAAACAAGTCTGTTTCATAATTTTCTATTTTGGATAAACAATAACCTTATTGGCTATATCTTGACTGCGTTTATCAAATGCCATATCTATGTATTTATTTGGTGCTTTTTTAAAATCTTCCCACTTGACAAGCACACAATATCTATCCTCTTCCGTATAATGGCATTTATCTTTATGATCCAAGTAATAATTACACCAAAACTCCTTAATGATAGTAGAATCGTTAAGATCTATCCAACGATGGCTCTTGCCACATATATCGCATGTATAGTTTCCCTTATAAATTTTATCTATCATATCAGGTAAAACTACGCCCAAAATACCATTTCGAGTATTATTCTTGCCATTGTATAATGAAGCCTGTAACTCTCGCTTAATATATTTCTGCTCTTCTTCTCCTTGATTTTCTGCACTATGTACACCTATAAGAACAATAGTCACCGTAGAATCTGCCAAATAATCTTCACGAATTTTACGCATGATATAATCTTCATCTTCCGAATCGATAGGTTCATTTAATGATTTATCAATCATGTCGACTTTATTATTATCACTCCATTTCTGAATTTCAGTTTTGTAATTTTCATCTTCCGTTTTGAAAGATATAAAACATTTATGTCCCATAATCACCTCCTATAGTTTTGTAATTATAAACACTAAAATATATTCTAATACAGCGTCTCCACTATATTACAAGTAGTTACGCCCATCAGTTTTTAGAAAAAAGTTATATTGTATCGTTTTGCAGAAGATAAGCTGCACTCGGCAATTTGAAAGCCAGTTTTCATTTCGCTCGTTAGCATTATCTTTTAGGATGAAGGATTGCTAAGCAAACTCCTTTACCTCTGCTATTTTTCATCATCGCTACATCGAGGAGAACCTTATAATCACTGAATGAAGTTTAGATTACTTTCAAAAGAATCTTAGACTACTTACCTTGTATCTTAAGATATTATTTGTAAGCAGTCACTATTCTTCTGCATCAGCGTTCAGTTCGTCACAAAAGGCCTGTGCTTCTTTTTTGCTACTAAAAATATCCTTAAGATACACCTCACGTTCTGTTACCAAATTAACAAAATAGACTCTATAAGTCCCATCCATTTGTTCTTCTACACAGTATCTTTTCATAATAAATAATAATTAAAAAAATTGATTTCAATAAATATAGGATAAATATTAACTATTATATCAGTATCCTTAATATATCCTTATTTGTATAAATCTACGTTGATATCGAAAGGACTATCAAAATCTTTCAGCATTGCATGCTTCGTATCTTTTTCTGAGAGATTAGCATGCTCGGTTGGGATTTTCCAATCAATACCGAGAGTGTCATCAAGGATGCTGATACCTCCATCAGCCTCTGGATGATAGAAGTTATCACACTTGTACTGGAAGACTGCTGTTTCTGAGAGAACGGCGAAACCATGAGCAAAGCCCTTTGGAATGAAGAACTGGACATGATTGTCTTCGGTTAACTCTACGGCAACATGCTTGCCATAGGTTGGTGAACCCTTGCGGATATCTACTGCTACATCGAGCACTCTACCCTTTACGCAGCGTACCAACTTACTCTGGGTATATGGTGGGCACTGGAAGTGCAAGCCTCGCATTACGCCATAGCTGCTCATAGACTCATTATCTTGGCAGAAGTGAACACTGTGTCCCAGGATTGGGGCTACCTTCTCTTCAAACTCTCGTTCACTGAAGCTCTCGAAGAAGTAGCCACGAGAGTCGCGGAAGAGGCGTGGCTCTATAATGAGGACGCCTTCAATATCTGTTTTGATTATATTCATTGTTCTAACTTAAATTCTTACATAAGATTTTTTCGAATCACCCCGTCCCTCTTTAGCCAAAGAGGGCTCCACTTTCTCCCCAAGCCCCTCTTCAATAGTCTTTACGACTCCTTCGGTTCCCCTTGTAGGGGACAGAAACCTCAGGAAGCGGGGATGTAACCGCCCTCCGGTGCTCAGAACCGCTACGCTATAAGGTTGGCGGACCATCAAAGGTCTCGCCAGGTTGTGCGGGATGGAACCGCTTTGCTATAGCTTACACAATTATACAATTCGATATCAACTTCACTTAAATATAACTTTATTATGAAAGGCGCTTTCTTTGATAATAGCTTTAGGAGCATATTGTTGAACCAAGTTATCAACAAGTTTTCTACTTTCCTCAGATATATTTGGACTCAGTGTTATTTCAAGCTGATCAAATATATCGTCCTTTAAGTGAAGAAAATAACTTGAAAATGATAAATCCTTCATTTGAGCGCATTCGTTTGCAAATTTTTCTAAACCATCAGTTTTACCTGCATAATTATAAGGATTAAAAGGGAATATCGTTAATGCAAAACGAACTTCTTGTTGAAATTCCCAGCTTTTATGTTTAAACCTGCCAAGTCTATCGATATCCAGCACATTATACAGTTTCCCATTGCTACATACCAAATTTTTAATCTTACCTACTGCTATTTTGGGATTTAAAACATATTCAACGTGTCGAAAGAATATTTCATTCTCTTTATCCCTGCTTAAATCTATGGGCATAACCATATAGTCAGAGTTGAGGATTTCATCAACAGGAACTAAGCTTTCACTTATTTGATTTTTTACATAACGACCATTTGGTATAGGAGAATATGTTTTAAACATTTCCTGTGGAAGTGAAATTCTAATTCCTTTAGTTATATCAGTAGTATACATCTTCCAAAGAGGAATATTTTCCTCTTTGCTTTCCGTCCAACAAGATATGAACATATACTTAGCAAATTCACTTACTGTATATTCCATCACATCGTCTACACAATCAAGACGCCTAAATAGGATAGACTTACCTGAAAGTATTTTTTCCAATGTATCAACTGAAGTATAATGATAAATTCTCATAATTATATCACAACTATTAAATGACCACAATGATAGAGGCAATCACTGTAACTTCTAATTTGCTAACATCTAACACTCTTAAGGTTGCTCCTGGCTTTATGGAGAAATAAGATTTCATGATTTTATATATTGTTCCTCATTGCAGTATCGCTCTGCACTTGTCGTCGCTCGAATGAGGAATATTATTTTTATTCTACTTTTGATAGGATTACCTCTAGAGAAGTTGCCATCAGAGGCAGTATGTTCCAAAATAGAACTAACTCCCTTAAATCCATGACAATGCTTTTTGAAAAGATTGACGGTCACGAATAATACATAGCATGTCTTTGCTTGCTCCTGCCGCAGCTGCCATATCATACATGGTTATCTTGGAGTCCTCACCTGTTTTGTCTGCCTGACGTTTTGCACGTTTCCAA
This sequence comes from Segatella copri, assembly GCF_019249655.2. Lineage (NCBI taxonomy): Bacteria > Pseudomonadati > Bacteroidota > Bacteroidia > Bacteroidales > Prevotellaceae > Segatella > Segatella copri. The sequence continues at coordinate 495,271 of NZ_CP137557.1, read as the reverse complement.
GCTCTGTCTTCATGTGACTTATCAGATAGGTCAAAGGATTCTACATCCTTGCACTTTTCAATCCATTTATCCAACATCTTCACATCAGCTACAGACAGTTCATCCATATCGCATTCCGCATTCTTGGAAGCTAGAACAAGTTGATGACCATCCTGAGAGATGGCTATATTCAATGAATCTGCAAAATCCTTCAATTCTGGCGAAGAAAGGTCTGCCTTGCCTTCAATACCACGCAACACCTTATAGGTTAAAGCTGGTACAGGACCATGCTTTCTTGCAACAAAGGTATCGTACATGATTGGCAATCCATACTCTTTCAACTGATCTTGCTGCGCAAAATACATTACCTTAAAGAGATGAATATAATCAACTCCTTCAGGGAATGCTTTCAGTATATAAAGCACTACTGCCTTTATTTTCAAAATCTGATCTATTGTCTTCATTATTGTATCTCCTTTTTTCCTGCAAATATAAGGGTTTTCTTTGAAACCACCAAATTTTTGGAGGAGTTTTTGCTTTGTGCTCTAATGTCCCACAGATTTCACAGATTAACACAGATTCCTTAGACCTATTCGTAAATCACCGTTAGAACGTAACTACTGATTTTCAGCAGTTAGCACATCCAACATTTTTCAAAAAAAGCATATTATTAATTGGTATTGCCAGAGCTGCCAATTAGGCAGTCTTGACATTCACCTTTTTGTTCGAGTTATAATTACATGGGATTAGGGACATGATAAGATTTTCGAAAGCCTACCCGTCCTTCCTTACCGTTAAGGAAGGCTCCACCTTTCTCACCAAGCCTCTCTTCAATAGTCTTTACGACCCCTTCGGTTCCCCTTCTAGGGGACAGAAACCTCAGGGACGAGAGGATGTAACCGCCCTCCGGTGCTCGGAACCGCTATGCTTTATGGTTGGCGGGGCATCAAAGCCCTCGCCAGGTTGTGCGGGATGGGACCGCTTTGCTATAACTTACTATAACATTTTACTCAGATAACTCATATTAGTGTGCTACCAGCCAAAAATGTCACTATGTGTACCTGTATCGGTTAAAATCAGAATCAATTCTTTATCATTTTGTTTCCAAACTAAAAGCCAATCGGAAGTAATATGACATTCCATACACCCTTTATAGTTTGACTTTAAAGGATGTGGTTTATATTCTGGTGGTAAAGTTCCTGTTTCTGCCAAAATAGAAATGACTTTACGAAATTTACCCTCAGAGCAACCTCGTTTCATACATTTTTTAAATGACTTTTTAAACAAAGTTGAATACTTAACTGTATATTTCATCATTCAGCAAGACTCTTCATTAATTCATCCAAATCATTAGTAGCAAAGAGTTTTTCATTCTTTGCTGCTTCTAATGCCTTGTCTAATCTACAAGCCTTAGGGGCTTTTTGCTTTTTGGCAACCCACCCGAATTTCTTAATCAATGATTTGAAAAGAGAAATATCGGTTGCAGGGACATCTAATGTATATGTAGCTGTATTCATAATTGTATCTCCTTTTTTAGGTGCAAAAATAAGGGTTTTTGATGAAACTACCAAATTTTTGGAGGAGATTTTGCTTCTTGCCCTAATCTCATGCAGATTTTCCAAATCTCATCCAGCACCTTCTTCACCACTTTCTTGTTCTCTATTATATAATCCAAGTCGTAGGGATAGAGCATATAATCCCAAAGAACTTGGTAGATGGAGAGGAAAATTGAATCGATGCCTTGACGAATCTTAGCATCTAAGCTGTTTTTGGCTTCAGAAATATGATGGTGTTAAATATGTTTCTGAATTATCGCGATTTCCACATTTCCAATCTAGATGGCTGCGATGACCTAATTCTATCGAGTTTATATCACATTTCATGCTCTTTGCAGAACGAATGACCTGTAGTTGTACAACTGCAGAATTTTGATTTTTTGAAGAAATTCAAAAATCAGAATAACCTACTGATTTACTGATAATTACATTCTTCTTTCATACTTTCAATATTCTTGCCGAAATATTTTCGAATCAGAAATACTGGAATTTTAAAGAGTTTTCATCAGAAATTTGTAAGAAATAATCCTTTTGAGTTTCAGTAACCACCTTATTTGCCAACAAACCTTAAAAATATCCTAAAAAGTGCAAACAGTGCTGCACTCTATAGAGTACATCACAGGAATTCAAAGATTATGTAATTTTGTAAGCGAAATCAGAAATGATTTTTAATTCATATATATAATAATGTATAAAACTACCAGAAAATGAAAGCAATGTATAAAAGCGAACTGGCTGCTTATGCCGGAGTGTCGACTGGAACACTGAGGAGATGGCTGATGCCGTACCGACAGCAACTGAATGAAATGGGTGTGAAACCAAAAGACCAGTTGTTGAGTCCGAAAGCAGTTAAGTTCATATGTGATCAGCTGTCTATCGATATATGACAATGTCAAACAGCACGCTTTTGAAAAGTCGTACCTTTGCAGCGTCAATCAGAACAAACGGGATTGCTAATCTCTTTGAACTGACGATGACATAACATTAGTATTAACATTTTAATTTTTTCAATTATGAGTAAGAGTTACAAAGTTTCAAAGAAGACCATGAACATGGGTCCTAAGATGGGTAAGACCGTCTATAGCGTTCGCCCTTACAGTTACGGTACCTTGACTACCAAGGACATTGCGAACCAAATCGCAATGGAGTCTACGGCAACTCCTGCCGACGTGATGGCGGTACTACCGATGAGGAGAAGAAGCCTACTACAGGAGACTCAACGAATGGCGGTGAGAACGCCGGCGGTAGTGTGAATACCGGTGGTAGTGAGAACGCCGGTGGCGGTACAGGGTCTGAGAACGGAGACAACACTGATGTTACAATCTAAACCGTATTGTTAAACCCTTTCAATTGATTCCTCATGATGAATGATTCTAATGGTTCCAAGAAAATTTCTTGGGTGCAAGTTGTGAATGCCATCGTGCAAGCTCTGATTGCTGCACTCACGGCATTGGGAGTAAGCTCCTGTGCAAACTATGTCAGTTAATAGTTAACAGTTTATAGTTTAAAGAGCCTATTATGATTAAAGATACATTTCCTATGAACATCGGGGAGGAGAAGGTACGCTCTGAGCGTACACTCCTCGCCGGAGTTGAAGACGGCAAGAACATGATGTCTGCCGACTCTGTGAGATTTTTGGTGCTGCATTGCTCGGCTACCCGACGCAATCAGGACTATAGTGTGGAACAACTTCGACGTGACCATAAAGCCCGTGGCTTTTATGACATCGGCTACCACTTCTATATCCGAAAGGATGGTACGATGACGCAGCATCGCAAGCTGCTGGAAGTGGGAGCCCATGCTAGACCTTATAATAGATGCTCTATCGGCATCTGCTATGAAGGAGGGCTTGATGAGCAAGGCAAGCCTTGCAATACCATGACGGCAGAACAGGAAACGAGACTCGTTGATCTGTTCAAGAATCTGAAGACTCTCTTTCCGAAAGCGAAGATCGTGGGGCATCGGGATTTGCCTGGGACTACTCCCAAAGAGTGTCCGTGTCTGGATGCTGGCAGCTGGGCTACTCATCACCACCTTGATTAACTCTTTTTCGAAAATCACCCCGTCCCTCTTTAGCCTTAAAGAGGGCTCCACTTTCTCCCCAAGCCCCTCTTCAATAGTCTTTACGACCCCTTCGGTTCCCCTTCTAGGGGACAGAAACCTCAGGAGCGAGGGAGAAAACCGCCCTCCGGTGCTCGGAACCGCTACGCTATAGGGTTGGCGGACCATCAAAGGTCTCGCCAGGGTGTGCGGGATGGGACCGCTTTGCTATAACTTAGCTATAACATTTTATAAAAATAACTCGCTCTAAATTGGGCTTTGATTGAAAATCAAGAAGTTGGGCGTTTGCCTATATTATACAGGTAACAATATGGAAACGAGCGGACTTCTGCTTGTTTCTGTATTTTGCAATATGCAAAGAACGCCTCAATTCGAGGGCAAAGATACGACATTTTTCTAAATATCCCATAACTATCAAGGAGAAATTTACGGAATTTAGAACTTTTTGAGTTAAATCAGATGCTTACCAACAATATGTATCCAAAAACAAACAGCAGTATTCGGATATAGCTTATCCGAATACCTGCTGCCATAACGTTTTGTTGCTGACGATGATTCTGACATCAGCTTTCATGTACTTTTGCAACACAGGGGACTTTTGTCTCTGTGTGTTCACTGTGGCTATTGCCATAAAATAGTTGCCATCTTTTCTATGTATGAGTTTGGCATTATGGCTTATGATGTCGCAGTGATAAGATGCATTGTCGTTGCCCTCAAAAGAAACGTGAGCAGTTCTTGGCTCATCAAAAAGATACAAATACTTGTATGGCACAAACACCTGTATTGTTCTTTGGTTTATAACCTCACCATTAGCCTCTATGGATATAGGATAAGGTGTCTTGTAGAAAGCAACTGCGAGGGCGAGGACTATGATCGTAATGACAACCGTTCCCAAGCTGACGAGGCGAGGAGGAACCTTGCCTATCACGTTCCTCACCTTCTCGCTTCTCAACTCGATATTATCTGATTCTTTTTCTTTCTGTTCCATATCAAAAACATTTTAGTTTCCCAATTCCAACTGATTCTTCACAAGATTATAGTATGCCCCTCGTTTGGCGGTCAAAGACTCATGGTTGCCTTCCTCAACCACTTTGCCATGGTCGATGACCACGATTTGGTCGGCATTCTTCACAGTGCTTAAGCGATGCGCAACAATCACCACAGTTTTCCCTTTATAGAATTTGTCCAAGTTCTCCACAATACTTCTCTCGTTGTTAGCATCGAGCGAGTTGGTTGCCTCGTCAAGGAAGATGTAGTCAGGATTCTTATACACCGCCCTCGCTATCAAGATGCGTTGTTTCTGTCCCTGGCTCAGTCCCACGCCATCACGCCCAATCTTGGTGTTGAACTTCAGAGGCAAAGCCATCACGTAATCCTTGATGCAAGCTATCTCGGCAGCTTTCAATAACCTTTCCTTGTCTATATCGCCATCATCAACAGCAATATTTCTTGCGATACTCTCCGAGAAGATAACACCATCCTGCATGACAACACCACATTGTCTGCGCCACCACTTTTTGTTGAGTTTGTTGATGTCAGTATTTCCAATGTTGATTTTTCCCTCCAAGACAGGATAATAACCAAGTATCAAGCGGATGAGGGTGGTCTTTCCACTGCCAGATGCGCCAACGATGGCTGTTACCTTACCGTGCGGAATGTGAATGCTCACATCGTCTATGGTTTTGCGCAAAGCATGTGGGTCGTACTTGAACATGATGTTCTTGATATCAATGCCCTCATTCTTATCTTCAATAGAAGTTAGCAAGCCTTCCTTTCCATTCTCATCATCCATCTGGTGAATCTCGTTGATACGTTCCAAACTAATCTTCACATCTTGCAGAGAATAGAAGAAGTTCATCAGTTGCTCCACAGGCGAGTTGAGCTGTCCGATGATGTATTGCACGGCAAGCATCATACCGAGTGTCATTTGACCATGGATTACGGCGGTGGCTGCAACTACCGTGATGATGATGTTCTTCACCTCGTTGATGAAGATACTTCCAGCCTCCTGTGTCTGTTGGAGTTTGAGTGATTTCATCTGCACCCCGAACAAGTCTGCTTGCGTGTCCTCCCATTCCCATCTTCTGCGTTGCTCACAATCCTGCAACTTGATTTCCTGCATGGAGGTGATAAACTCGTAGGTCTTATTGTTGTTAATAGCTTGCTGCTCAAACAATTCATAGTCGAGCACCTTTCTCCGTTTCAAGAACAAGGTCATCCATGCGCCATAGAGGATGCTTCCCAACAAGAAGATGGCAAACACAAACTTGTTATAGAAGAACAACACCACCGAGAAGACCACGAAGGTGAGCATGGCAAAGGTAATATTGAGCGTTTGCTGAGTGAGGAAGTTGTTCACACGGCTATGGTCGTTCATTCTCTGCATCAAGTCGCCCATGAGCTTCGTGTCAAAGAAAGACATCGGCAACTTCAAGAGCTTGATGAAGAAGTCGCTCACCAATGAAATATTGATGCGCAAGGATATATGAAGCAATAGCCATCTGCGTATAAAGTCGATTACAGTTCTGCTGATGGTAAGCATCAACTGTCCCAACAGTATAAGCCAAACGAATCCTATATCTTGGTTCTTGATACCGACATCCACGATGGATTGTGTAAGGAATGGCAGGACAAGTTGTAAGAGGCTCCCGACTATCAAACCCAAGATGATTTGTCCGAAATACTTGCGGTATTTCTTCACATATCCAAAGAGAAATCGGAAAGACCTCTTTTCTTTTAAGTTCGCTTCACCCTCCATCTTATAAGTGAAGAAAGCAGGGGTGGTTTCCAAGAACATAGCAATGCCCTTGGCCTCTCCATTAGATTTCGTGCTTACCCAATGCTTTTTGAACTCATCTAAGCCATAAGTTACCAATCCTTTTCCTGGGTCAGCGACATAGAACTTCTTTCCATTCTTAACCTTATATAAGACTATAAAATGATTTTGATTCCAATGGAGAATACATGGAAGAGGAACTTTTTCCAAATCTTTTGTTGCTATTTTTACACAAAGAGTATGGAATCCTAATGTATTTGCCGCATCATTGATACCTAACATAGATACGCCTTCCGTTGTTGCGAAGCAAAGTTTTGACAGATACTCTGATGAATATTTCTTACCATAATATCCACAAATCATCTGTAAACATGCTATACCGCATTGCATGGAATCGTGTTGATAAATTATTCTTATTTGTCTTTTCATAATGCTTTTTTATTTACTGATTCTACTCTCTTCTTCTCCATTAGAGTTATTTTTCTTGAAAGACATTTTGAATTTGTTAATATTGTATCGTAAAGTAATACTAACATTGCGACTATCAGGTGAGAGCGTACGACAAGATTCTATATTATATAAATAAGTGTTGTTGTTCGGCGTGGATTTGCGTAATAAATCATTGCCTGATATGATTAATGTTAATCTCTTGTTTTTACAGAAAGTCATATATGTACCCACAGTAAGACCATAAGCTGCCTGGAAAGAAGAGCCTAATGATTTGTAGGCAGAAGCAATATTTATGTTACAAAACAGCATCACATGATTTGTTATATCAAACTGATTGACAAAATTACCTGCAAATAAAGCCTTATTTTTATTCTTTTCTCCTAAAAAAGGAAGTTTTGTTATATCATAGTGGAAATTACCATTATATGCAAAACGAAATAGACCAAATTTATCTGAATAACTTGCACGCAAATCAAAATAGTCTACATTTGTATTAATAGGCTTGTTAACGATTATATTATCCCCCATTGAAGAAGTTTGAAATACATACAAGGGATAATCATGCTTATGGTAGTAATTCAAGTCTACACTAATTTTGTTTTTATAAACAAAAGACAAATATAGATTGTTTGAAATCATATGAGTTAAAGATACATTTCCTTGTTCATAAAGGTGTGCATTAATATAGCGCATCAAAGGTGATATATCTTGAAATTTGGGGCGATAACCTTTTGTTTCATATCCCATAGATACAATAAAAGATGGAGAGATTTGATACTCAACTTCTAAAGCAGGGAACACATTCAAACACTTCTTTTGCAAAATATTACTATCATATTCTTTGTAGCGATTGGAAGAATATTCAAACCTTACACCACCATTAAAATATAAATGCTTGAACTGGCTAGACAAATTGGCATATAAAGCTCCAACATAGTCCTTTAACTTCGTTTTGTTATTATAATCATATTTTTCTTCTTCATTGTTGGATATAGAATACCCATTGTTTATAATATAAGAGTGTTTCATACCAGTCTGTAATTGTAAAATATGACATAATGTTTGATTATAATCTAATTTTAAAGTATAAACTTCATATCTATTTCGACCATAAATATCAGTATAGGGTGAAGTTGTTAGCTTTACAGAATTATCATCTTTTGCTAAAGAGTTAATATAACCTAAATTGATATCCAAATTGGATTTTTGCATAGTATGCAAATACTTTGCCTCAACATTATGCGTAATATTTTTATCTTTATCATCTTGGACTGTAACTATTTCGGTTGTCTGATGTTTGACGGTAGAAGACTCTATGTCATTAGAAATATTTGAAGTTTTATTTACTTCTAGCATGTACTGAATATCAAATACATTATTTTGGGTAGGCGCAAAGGATGTATTGAAAATAATTCCATGTTGTGCAAAGTGCCCAATTTCATTATTTTCAGATACATTATTAGTAGTTACCTCTTTTGAATTTTGCTGATATATGTTATACTTGTTTGTTGCTGATTCTTTTGAACGTGAGTCTTTGAAAGTATATGATATGTAGCTTTTCCATTTTCCATTTTTTATATTGACATCAGCCGTTTGAGAATCACTATATCTCCTTGCAAATATAGACTTATGCTTTATCTGTGAAGAAACATAATCTTTTAATTCTTTTACAGTTTTAATTTTTATAACAGCATCATATTCTGAGCCGTAAGCAGAAGAAGCATGTGGCTCTACGCTAATGTCTTTAATTTGGGAAGGTTTTAATGAATTTAACTCTAAAGAGTTGCTTACTTCTCGTCCATTTATCAAGATAAGGATTTTACCTTTTCCTATCATTGAGATTCTATCTTCATTAACTGTGACAAATGGCAAAAATGATAAAACGGAATATACGTCAGGTTGTTTTTCTAAAGACGAACCAGAAACAGTTATTTTATATTCTCCATTTTTATATACAACTCTTCTCTTCCCTGTAACAACAACCTCCTTTAACATCTTTTCGTTTGGCTCTAGTATAATAGTACCAAGATTTACAGAATCACTTTGTTGTTTTTCCAAGGAAATTTTATAATTATTATAGCCAATACCAGAAAGTAATAAATAACACTTATGATGTGGAGATTTTATCATGAAGTGACCATTTTCATCAGATACGGTTCCTGACACAAAAGAGGAGTCTTTACAACTTTTCAAGACAACACTTATATAAGACAAGTTTTCTCCCTGCTTATTCTTCAATAAACCATAATAGTTTTGCCCCATAGATATAACACTTCCAAGTGTATAGAAAACAAAGAATAAAATATACCGTTTCATAAATGTTCATTAAAAATATCCTAATAAAGCAAAAGAGTATGTGCCAATCAAAGTCAGCACATACTCTTCACATTTTTACTGCAACTCAACCACAAACGTTAGTCATCTGTTATTGTAGTTGTTGTGGTGGTAGTGGTGGTGGTATGAGAGTGTCCCTCGCCATCTGTAGTAGTTGTAGTGGTAGTTGTCGTTGTAGTAGACACCTTGCCACCGCAAATTGTCACAAGTTCACTTTGGGACAACTTGTCAAAATTTGCAAATGTTTCCATTTTTAATTCCTTTCTTATTTACATTAATATTACTCCTGGATCTGCGTTCCTGGATGTACGCCTTTTAATCAGACGGGGCTGATTCATATCCATAGTGCTTATTGGGCAGAAAGGGTATTGGAATAATTGCACCAAAACGAAAGCAAACTGCAATTATTTGCTTCATTTTGTATTCCAGGTGCAAAGGTATAAAGACTTTTTGAAACAAAGTAATTTTAGGAGAATATTTAAACTATATTAAACTAAGTTGTACATGGTTATACTTTGCATAATGACAAGCAAAGTGCAACAATAATTACTTTACGTCTAGTTTACAGCATTTTTATTCTAGAGTTCTTCTCCATACCTCATTCAATCTTATCGCATCCATAGGTTTTGTCCTATAGTTATATCAGTGTCAGCAAACACTTATATCAGCATCACCTTATGTTTATACCGATACGAGCCAGTGCCTATATCGACATCGACTTACGTTTATACCGGCATGAGGCAACCCTTATATCGGTGTTGTTCAATGCCTCTATAAGTTTCGTGCATTGTTGCCTAATATACCGATTCCGCCACTTCCCATAACGTGACTTTTAGCTGGAAACCACCTTCGGCATAGTAAAACAAAGTTTCGGCAGAGAGGTCATCCTACACTCTCTGCCGAAACACTTACAAATTCCGTTTTCAGGCAAATTATTCCGTATGTATAGAAACATGCAGATGTATTACAAGGAAATGTTTTACAATCTTTCTTTTTCATCTGCTCCCGCATCTGTCATCACCTGATGCTTCAACTTATTGTGAGGATGTAAATTGAAAATAACAGATAGCTGTACTGAGCGAGTTTTATAACTTCTATCTTGGCTCATGATATTTATAGGCGAATATAATGTACACCTATTGTGGTTGTCATCTAAGATGTCATTGAATTTGAGCTGAACTTGCAAATTGTTCTTTAGAAGTTTTTTCTTCACATACATATCTAACAAATTCGTACTCTTGGATTTTATGAAACCATCAGCCATGCTAGATGTATAGCAATAAGAAACTCCAAATTGCCAAGTTTTCAATACAAATTGATTATTAAAAAGCCCAACAAATCCCAAAGTCTTAAAATTTTCATTCACACTATATTTTGAAGCATCCAAAAATTGCTTGTTCAAATCCAATTCAATAATAGGATGCCAAACTCCAACAACAGGTTCTCCTGTCAATGAAGCTGACACCAAATCTATACCGCTAATATTTGCACTTGTCAACTTGATGATGTTTCTGTCATAGTCATACCACTCAAACCAATTGTAAATCGGATTGGAATCGTGCTCATACTCTATGGAAAGATTCAACCAAGAGTAGGATATAGAAGCATCTAGTATATGCTCTATAGTACTCTTTAAATATGGATTTCCTCCTTCGTAAATGTATCTAGTATCATAAGTTACATTGTTTGACAGCTGTGAATATGTTGGTCTTGAAATTTTTGAAGAATATCCCAATGACATTTCAAAATCTCCATGAGAATAGCCTAATTGGACATTAGGAAACCAATTGTTATTATTATACGACAAATCATCTTCTGTACTATTGCCTATGGTTGTATTTGACAAATGCTCATAACGAACACCTCCACCAAACGTAAAATCAGCAGTTTTAAATATTGCATTCAAGAATCCTGCAACTCTCTTTTCAGAAACGTCAGCCATAGATGATTCTATCAAATTGCTTTGGCTATTATACTTTTGCTTACTTCTGGTAGATGTAATCTCTGTTCCCACTTCTGCATTGAGATTCTTAAGCAGCGGATATGACAACGTTATCTTGTTAGCAATAATCCTACCATTGGATGTATTGGAAGTTGGAATAACTTTAGTCTCGGTCGCCATCTGTTCAGTTTGTATTTTTTCTGTATATTTTTTTGTCCAATACAGCATTGAATTTGCATCAATCTTCATTTTTCCAACCAGTCCAGAATAATATAAGTTCAAATGAGAATTAGGACCACCTTTGTTCGTTCCGTCTTGGTATATAGCATCATAGCTATTTGACTTTCCATTGACACAGACGCTCTCTTCTCGATTCCAAATATAATACCGTGTAGGGAAGTCTCTCTGCAACTCATAGAATCCACCAATATGATGCTTCTTGCTTAAGTCCAGGTCAAATCCCATTTTGTTGACAATTCCCCAAAAGCGATTGGCATGTTTTAAATCTATGGTGTGGAGCTCTATGTTGTCTTTCCCAAGTATGTTGTTTCTTACATCTTGGGATATATCAGTAGCTTGATTCTTGACTTGAATGTTGTCGTAAACATTGATGTTGCTTTTATGATAATAGAGATTCAAGTCATTTTTTGTTGAGAATTTTGTGGCTCTTTTGTTTGAGCTAATGAAGTCCAACCCAAATCCGTTATTGTTGTCATCAAGAGTCTTGATGACAATAACGCTTTTCTTGTCTGCTGCATATTTTGCCCCTGGAGTAGTCAAGACCTCAATACTTTTTACCTTTTGAGAACTAAGTCTTTCTAGTTCTGCAGGGTCTGTAATCTCTCGATTGTCAATATAGATGGCAGATTGTCCCTTGCCTAAAACCGATATTCCTTCGTCGCTGACTTTTACTCTAGGCAATTGAGAAAGAATATCTGTTGCACTTCCCGCATCAGCTAAGAATGAGCCAGAAATCAAGGTGCGAGTACCACCTGGCACCAAATGTAGCTTAGGCATTTGACCTTTGATTACCACTCCTTGAAGTTCTGTAGTTTGCTCCTCCAGTGAAATATGCATACCATCACTAATTTTTGCAGTGTAGGATGTCTTGTAGCCAATAGAGGATACACTTAAAAGGCAGTTTGTGACATCTTTATGATTTATTGAAAAAAGTCCATCCTTATCAGAAAGTTCCCCTTCTACAAAAGAAGAGTCTACCTTGTTTAACAAAGAAATTGTTGCAAATGGTACAGGTGCATCATTCTTGTCGCAAACAACTCCATGAATCAACTGTGCATTAACCTTAAGGCTTATGACACATAAAAATATAAATAACAAATTCTTCATAATTATTCCTCCCACTTCTGTTTATAAGGATTATACTTACATTTTAATGGCTTGTCGTAAATGTCAGTTACAAAAGCTCTACAATCATTGCAAATGTATCTATATTCACAATCTTTACATACACGAATTTCATCCTTTGTTATGTCCCAATATTTTTGAAATTCTATACCGCAATCAGTCGTAGCCTCTATCTTTTGCTTCAAATAACAAACAAAGCCGATGCCATGATAAGTTGTGTCGATGAGACTCTTATGATAAGTGTCTGATGGAGCCTCATAGACAAATATTGACAACGGTGGGTATTGGGCAGCAAGTTGGAGATAATCAGGCGGATTTATTCCTTCCTTATATTTTACAATGATGTCAACACTTTTAAAATCAGCCTTATAAAAATGCCTAGCTATATTTGATAATTTTTGAATATCAGCGTCATAGAATATGCGAATTTCCAAATGTGCGCAATGAAGAGCTTGCAACTCTTCTGATATTTTTTTATAATTATGATTACTTGTAGAATCTATGTCAATAATAGCATTCTCCATTTCATTTGGGGAGAACCAAACTTTCTTAAGCGTAGGAAACAGAGAAATGTCATTAACCAAGCTTGCAAAGTTGTTGCTCACAAGAAATTCTGCAAAACCGAGCACATCTACATTTGCATATTTGTTTATAATACTATCTATTTTGTGTTTTCTAAACTCATCTAGAAGAGCATAAAATGCATTCTCAAAGAACAGAGTTCTCTGAGTGCAACAATCATATACCATTGTTCGTGTATATCCTTTTGTAAAAAAGATATTTGAGTACACATACAAATATTTATTTCTGTCCATAATCGTCTATTTTTGAAAAATCGATGATACATGAAATACGCTTTGACGGACGCTCGATAATAGCATAACTTTCCGTTTGGTCGGACAACAGCAAGTCGTTGCTGTCTTTTTCAGGCAACATTAACTCCTTTTCTATAATGCCATTAAAAAATAAAGGCAAATGTGCCATTTGTTCTTTACTGAAAATTTTATTTCCCATCACTTTATAATTTTTCAGCTACAAGCCTGTCTAAATACGAGTTACAAAGTTGTCCGTAAGCAACAAATTGCCCTACAGGATTCACCTCCAAGAATACATATTCCCCCTTGGGAGTTACCACCATATCGATAGAGCCTGTGTTCAAATGCAATAATGCCACTAGCTTTTCTAACTTCAGCTTAATAGAATTGGGAAGCTTGTATGGAACATACCTTAAGACTTCTCCCTTCCTGCTGTCAACTGTTGTGTCTGCATCTTGCTGTGAGAAAATAGCATAAGGAAAGTACATGCCCTTCAAAAAGAATATCCTTAACTCGTATTCTTTATCCAACCTCGTTTGTAAACATGATGCCATAAAGGTAGGAGGTATTGGAGCTAAATCGTTAAGGTCGTTTGTATATGAATAGAGAAAATGATGATTGTCAATTTCATAGAAACCCTCATAAATTGGCTTTGTTATGGTAGGTTCGCTCATCATGATTTCGTCTTTTTTGCATACTACATATGTAAATGGCACATTCAATCCTACATGGGAAGCCAAGTCTAACACATGTAATTTGTTTACAGAATGAGTAAAATAACTGCCTATTGTTCTGGACTCTCCAATTTTTCCCTCTATAGTCATATACACATATTCTTTCAAGGTTTGGTATTCCTTTCTGATATGTGATAATTTAACCTTTGAAAGTTCTGTTTTCTTGTAATTAAAATGTTTTGGAGCGATTCCATCCCTTCTATACCAATAAGAATCGCAAGATAACAAATTGTATTGCTTTTTGTTTCTTTCTACTATAATTTTCTCACTTGATATATAAGTGAAAACATAATCGTCTTCCATATTTAGACGGATAAAGCCTTTCTTCATAGCCTGTAGCCACATACAAACTTGTGAGGTCGCATAATCACTTCGTTGAGAAAATATAAGTATCATAAACCTTAATTTTAAAAGGAGGTTGCAGGGAATGTTGTCTCTGCAACCTCTAATGTTAGAATTCTACGCTTGAGTCTAAGTCACTATCATGATCTTTGTTGGAAACCTTTTCGCACGTATCAGCACTAGCTTTTGCTGACCAAGTCATACTAAAGTTGGTAAATCACCGTTAGAACGTAACTACTGATTTTCAGCAGTTAGCACATCCAACAATTTTTCAAAAAAAGCATATTATTAATTGGTATTGCCAGAGCTGCCAATTAGGCAGCCTTGACATTCACCTTTTTGTTCGAGTTATAATTACATGGGATTAGGGACATGAAGTCTTGCTCCCCCTCCATAAGTCGGGTGAGTATATCTTCTATATAATCGCCAAAATTAATGTCATTCAACTTGCAGCTCTCAAAAAGTGAGAACATAAAAGCTATGTTTTCCGCACCTAAATGGCTACCGGTATGCATCCAGTTTCGCCTACCCATAGCCAAGTGGCGGAACATTCGTTCGACCGCATTGTTATGCATCTCGACACGACCATCCTGCAAGAACACCTTGAAGGCCTTCTCGTCATCAAGTACATAGTTGACTGCTCGCTGAACCATTGCACCATAAGAAGAATCAAGCTTGATCTTCTTCAACAACTTCATCAACTTGCCAACGATCGATGCACTGTACTTAAGTCTAAATCGGCGTCGCTGCTTTGCAGTATGTTTGCGTATCTTCGACTCTCGCTCTATCTGGAAGAGGTAGTTCATCATCAAGATGATTACACGCACTCGATGGTCAGAGATATAAGCATCCACGAAGCGATGGCGGGCATGGAACCAGCAAGCTGTACGCACCAGTCCCATTTCCTCCAAATCCTTCTCAATTGTCTCATACAAGACTGCTCTGTCTGCAGTAAACACCCTTATACAAGAGTCCTTGAAGATGGCATCTTCCTGCACACTGTGACTACGGCTACCCTCCTTATATTCCATCACACAAAGCTTGGCTTCCATGGAGAGGGCAGCATGGATGTACTCCACATTGTACTTAAACTTGTCTTCCTTACTCTCACGACTGCGAACCACGATTCTTGACTCGTCATTCTGGGTATAGACACACTGACGGATACGCTCAAGCATCACAGGTCCCAGGCGTTCACGAAGATAAGTCATGATTTGCTGCATCCAACCGTTCAGGGTTGACTGAGCTACCTTCATACCCATCTGTGACAACATATCCAACAAGCGGTTTTCGGAGAGATGATAAGCGAACTTCGACTCCAGATAGAACCTACAGAAGGATGGCATCAAAGGATTACCCTTGATGATACTCTGAGGATACTTGCTGCTCTGAGGATCAGAGCCAGGTACATTAAAGCGTGCTATCTTGTATTCCTTACAATAAACCTCTTGTTTCTGATAGAAGAACAGACGGACTACCCACATGTCCTTCTTACCCTTACGTATGATAACCTTTGCATTCTCAGGAAGATCAGATTTATCTATGCCGAAGGACTTCAAGACTCTAGCAGTTGTTGTATAACGCTTGCGAGGGAGTTGACTATCTGATTCCTGCTTTTCTTTTTCTGTTTTCTTGGGCAGTTTTACAGCTGGTTGCTCTGGAGCTGAAGATGCCTTAGACTCTTCATCCTTATGCTTTTCATCCAACGCCTCGTCAGCAGCATCACTGATTTTCTTTTTCAATCCATCAAGCCCCATCTCATTGACCTCTGCGTCGGATGTATCCAACACACCATTCAAGAGATTGGTCATATCTGAGTTATGAGCAAACTTCCTATGAAGGAGAACCTCGATGATAGTTTTATAATCAACCTGAGCCTTGTCTGCTATATCCAACAAGGCATTTGCCTTTTCATAATCATCTGCCTTGGAATGAAGTCGAGATACCTCTGCTCGTAATTCCGAGTTATCAGATTCCGCTTGGGTCAAAGCCACCTCCAACACATAGATACGAGCATTTGCATCTGATAAATCTTCGCTTAACATAGAGATACGCTCGTTTGCCTTGTCAAGTTCCTCCGACAACTCTGTATCACCTTGCTCAATCTGCTGTTTGAGCAAGCCAACAAGCTGTTTGGACTTGGCAAGGTCATTGCTAGCTTTAGTCAACATTGACTTATACGTAGCAAGCTGCATCTCTATATTACTCTTGTTATTTATCATGTGTACAAAGATACTAAATTTCTGCGACATATACAACTATTTCTTGTTAAGAAAAGTTATATAACTACTTGTTTTTCAGAAGCTTATAAGATTTCAAAAACAACTTTTCCTCGTATTCCTTGTTTTTCTTTTCCAAAGCTTCTTTTGCTGTCAGAAGAGATTTGCGCTCTCTCAATAGAGCAAGCAGTGC
This sequence comes from Segatella copri, assembly GCF_019249655.2. Lineage (NCBI taxonomy): Bacteria > Pseudomonadati > Bacteroidota > Bacteroidia > Bacteroidales > Prevotellaceae > Segatella > Segatella copri. The sequence goes on along the minus strand of NZ_CP137557.1, from coordinate 478,505 downwards.
TTCCTGCTTGCCCAAAATATACTCTTGTATCTCTACCATCGCATCCATGATTTCAACCTGACGCAGATTCATTCGAGAAATTTCCTCTCGAATCGCCTTTTCATCAGATGAACCTTGCTGTAATGAGACTTGAAGCTCTGCAACACGAGATTGCATACGCTTCAGTTCTGCATGCATGGATGGTATCAAACTCTTAATATCAGTATTCATAATATGATTTCCGTTTGTACAGATGTTGATAGCAACAGTATCAATGTCTCACGGTTTATCTTATGACAGCGAGCTGCCTCCAAGAAGCGAGGCTTGAGAAACTTACCATCATCAAACCACTTCTGGTATAAGACAAAACCATTGATATCATAATGTAATATTTTAACCTTGCGGTAATCCTTGGAATAGAAGATGAAGGCTTCATCATAACTATAAGGATCATGCTGCATTTTTTCACGGATGATTCCTGCCAACCCCTCACGACCATTGCGCATATCAGTGGGTGTGGAACTCAAATAATAAGTTGTTCGAGAAGTGAAGTTCAGCATGGCTATGACATTTTATGCAGCAGTTCTGCAACTGCAAACAGGTTAGTACACTTGATTTCCATCTCATCACCAGTCGGAGACTTCAAAATCAGTCTCTCAACTTGCCAACCTGCAGGAGTTTGTTGCTCGGGAACAAAATTCTCCTCAACTGTCAAAGCGATAAACTCACCTTCGCCTAGCTTCTTGTTTTCATCTGGTTGAAGCTTATTTGAACGATATGATTTCTTAAACTCAATGAGCCAGTCATAATCCACTGCCTCATCCTTACAATACTTGCGCAAGCTACGACCTTTACGGTTTTGGTTGTAGTCCTGCATCACTTTTTCGAAATATTCCCTTGTTTCCATTATCAAACTGTTTTGATTACGGATGCAAAGGTAATATATTATATAGGTACCGCCATACGGGTTAACGGTGATTTACCTAAAGTTGTCCACGTTACCTCCGACCACATTCTGAAGTGCCTCAGAAGCAAACTCTTCGTTACAGTTGAATTTTTTCATTTTCGTCTGTATTAAAAAGCATTTCTACTATAGCGTTAGAAACATTGCTGCTATTGAGTTGTAGTGAGCTTAAATCAATATAGCTATCTGATTTCGTTTGCAAAGGTATTGCAACTTTTCTTATAAACCAAATAAATTAAACTACATTAAACTATTTGACTATGTTTTTAAACTTATTTTATCATTTTGATAAAAAATTACATAAATAGTCAACACATTGTTTTATCAAAGGCAAAAACATAGTCATTTATGATAGTTGCTTCGTCCGACATTAAACTTACGCTTAATTTCATTTGATTCACGAAGTAATCTACTTGCTACACTATCTTTACAAGCTGCCATTTCTATCATTTCATAATGATAGCGAACAGAATCCTCATAAGCAGTAACACGATTTCTTACATTGTTGATAATATCTTCATCTCGTTGCACATTGAAATGCTTTTCGATGTAGCGAATATTCGGGTCATCAGATGGAAGAACCATTTTCAATGCCCTATATTTCAAGTCTGCCTCCTCCCAATCTTGATGCTCTCGTCATTGAGTGAGATTGCCCCAAATGGAAATGACAAGAGATAGAGCCAAGCCACCTATGAAAAGAAGAACATTCTTTGAGGTTGGCTCGAAGCGATGGGTTACAACCTTCTTTTGAGGTGATTTGTTCATTACTTCAAGTTTTTCCTGCAATGCCTTCGAGGTGACAGTATGCTCTTGTTTCATCTGCTTGACAGCATCTACCAAGAGCTTGTTTCGCTGCTCTTTTTTGCCAAGTTCAACCTTAATAAGGTCAGCAAAAACAACAATGGCATCTCTTAATTTGGATATTTTACCTCTGACTTCCTCTTCCTTGGTAAACATCGCATTGATTGACTTATCCAACTTGGTTATGTCATTACTTGCAGGAACGTTTTCTGCTCCTGCGTTCTTTGTGGAGACAGAAAGTTCATCGACTTTCTGCTCCAATCTCTCAACTGTGCCGTAGATGGCTTCCAATAGTTCTTCTTTCATGTTCGATTCTAATTTTAAGTTTGTAACTTGCATCAAAGGCTGAAGCCCTTTCTGCGTTTCCTCTTTTTCTTCTTGGCGGATTCATCCTCTGGGAATGACTCATAAGTTTGGGCATTAGACGGAGCGAACAAGCCGATGGAAGAAATGCCGTCCCAAGGGTCTTGGCTGCTATCCGACATGGATGGCTCATGGTTGCTCTTGTGATAGCCTTGCTCGTATTGCAGAGTAGAGTTGGATTTTGGTGATACATGGTTCTCCATTCCCTCAAATCTCGCATTCAGTTTGCCAAAGCTATAGTCTCGGCTAATCTGCATACCCTTGAAGCTATATCCATCCTTACAAAAACGGATGCCTTGAACCTTGCTCCGCTCCTTGTCTTTATAGACAAGCTCCAGGTGAACACCTCGTTTTTCAAGCTCACTCTTGAACTTTTGCCAGCTATCTGCGACTTTCAAAGCATCATTGACGGCATTGTAAATCTCGTATTTGGCACGCTCCGCATTGCGTAATTTGCGAGTGTTAGTCTTGCTCTTGTCCGTTCCATAAGTCAGTCCATACTTGGATTTTAGAGCCTTGGTCACTTGCTCATTATGCCTGTAATCATTCCTGTCTGATATGAGTTTGCCCTCGTTATTGATGCGGTTGTACACGATATGACAATGTGGATTGTCCGTGTTGTGATGCCTTACGATGATGAATTGGGTATCAGTGATGTCCATCATCTGCATATATTCAAGGGCAATCTTAGCCATGAATTCATCCGTCAAACGTGGCTTGTCCTCGGGCTTGAAGCTCAAAGCTATGTGCCCCACAGGCTTCTTAATCCTTGGATTTAGTTGCCTTTGCAGCTCGAAACTTTGCGTTATCTCGGCATTCGTGCCGAGCAGAACACCATCGGAAGCAAGGATTTTCGCCTCGTCCTTGCCTGTCACATAGCGGATGCAACCACCAAAGGATGCCCCTTTCTTTAGCTTTCCTATCATGTGGTATCCTCCTTTCTGTTCATTCCGCTTGGCTTCGGTTTAGAACTTGCTTGGCGATACTCACCAAGGATGGATTTCAATCTTCTCAACAAGTCCACCACATATACATGGGTTTCATGGAAACCTCTCTGATGCGACAGCTTGGTAAGTTGGTTGAGGTTGTTCGCCATACCAATGAGATTCTTGGCAATGGCTACCGTCTCTGCATTGTGTCCGCTGACCACCTCGCCATTCAAGGCTGACTCACGGATATACTCCGCCAACTTGCGGTTGACTTTTCTTGCCCTCAGTCTCAAAGCCTCGTAGCTTGGCTTCGAGAACTTCACCGTGACAGACTTCGACAGCTTGCGAACCCTGCCTGTGGGCGGTCTTCCGCCCTTTTTCCTATTCTGTTCCTGTATGCTTGTCATTCGATATACTGTTTACAGTTGGTACACTCACTTTCTGCGACCGTCGGGAGCAAAATTCCTCCGCCATCATGGTGGAGCGAGGCGTTTTGGGGTTCCCAAAACATAACCTCGCTCCCTCTCAGAACACGTTAGTTGGAACTACAGCCTTTCAGCTATCCACGTCCAAGGTCGCAGACCTTAATTCTCACAATTTGCGCCAAGCCTCGAAGTCCTCTTCATAAAGGCTTAGGTGGTGGCGCACGATGTTCTCGATGATGCCCGATACGCTCATGCGTCTCCCTCCGAGGATGCGGACGACACGATCAAGACGGTCTCGTACATCGGAACTGACGAAGACTGGCTTGCGGTCGTCAATCCTTGGAACCTGGAGGAAGGTCTGCTGATACTCCTCCAATGTCGCCTTGCGCTGCTTGCCACTGATGCGCTTCTGCGGATTCGGTGGCGATTGAGCCTCGTTCGTTGATGTTTCCTCTCTATAGGGAGTTGTTGCAGCAACTTTCTCTACAATTGCTCTCAACTCTGGGTTCTCTACATCATCATAGAGAGAATCACAACTACTTGGATTGGCTTTGTTGCCATACGTAGATGGTTTAACAAAATCCAAATACTCTTTTTCCATCAGCTCCTTTTGCTCAGGAGCCAAGACTACATCTTTTGTTCTTGCCATAGCTTATGCTGTTTTATTTGTTAGTATAGTGGTCACGGTTTGCACCATTGACCGATTGTCGGGTGCAAAGTAAGTGTACTGAGTGCAGCCATGCAACTGATTGGGTGTAACGTGGCAATTTAGTTGTGGCTTGCTTATTTGCATACCGAGATAGTTGTGAGAACTTCAACGTATTTCTCAACTCATCATTGTTCATGTATTCGTTGCAGTCGTGCAAGTTTTTCTTGTTGTTTTTGGCGTTGAAGTCGGCAAACCCCGGCAACATACTGCCACAGAAATTGAAAACGCTTGTTTTTAGATTGCCGTGCCTTATCTTTGCACTCACAAACGTGGAGCACAGCATATGCGTGGAGCTTTGCGACATATAACATAGTATTAACTTAGAAAAAAGAAAAGTATGGGATTCATCGTATTCGAGGAAGAGGCATTCAACTATCTTGATGCCCAGTTGGAGAACTTCGTGAAGCGCATGGACAGAATCCGTGAGCGCAGTGAGGACAAGACCATGAACAAGTGGCTCGACACGCAGGACGTGTGTCAGACGCTCAACATCTGCCCACGGACAGTGCAGACGCTTCGGGACAACGGAACATTGGCTTATACGCAAATCAGCCACAAGACCTACTACAAGCCGGAGGACGTGATGGCTATCGTAGCAGTAGTGGAGGACAAGAAAAAGGACATGCGCTTTCGCAAGCGCACAGGTTAGGAGGCTGTCAATATACAACAGCCACTTTATCCAATGCAGCAAGTAAACCGAGTAACGTAAGTATTAACAATAAAACGAGACAACTATGAACAATGAAGTAATGACAAGAAACAGCGAGTGGATGAACCACATCGTGAACCACCTCAACCGAATGGTTGACAATTTTGAACGTGCCGTGATGAACTACCGCCCCATGCTTGGCGGTGAGCGCTTCATGACGGACAAGGAGCTTTGCGCCAGGCTGCAACTGAGCCGAAGAACCCTGCAGGACTACCGAAACAACGGTGTCATCCCGTATATCCAGCTTGGCGGAAAGATACTCTACCGCGAGTCCGACATTCAGAAGATTCTGATGGCTAACTATCGTGAGGCGTACAGAATGAAGGGCTTGTAGGAGAAATACATGTCCTTGATGAGTGGGGTGAAATGAACAAGGCGACAACGTATAACTTACCGAGCGTGGTTGTTATAGGTTGTCGCCTCGTTTTATTGGCTATACCGAGTTGGTCGTGTTTGCCGGGTGTTCTCCGTATGGTCTGTATAAAATCTAATACCATGCTAAAACACACTGCGGTGGTTCGCCCAAGTGGCTGGAGGCGCAAAGCCTCCAAGGAACGTTGCTTTATGGCAGGTCTATGCCATTGCATTCTCTGTAAAGATACAGACCAGTTTAGTACGGCTTGTCTGTCTGCCGATGACGGACTGCATGATGAACTCCCGAAAGGCTCTGCTCTCAATGCTGTCAATACGGAAGGCTACCGCAATGACGAGTTCAAGACTATACACATCATAGCTGATGCGGTCGTTCTTCCTGACATGACGGCGTACACCCTGCTCTTTCAGAATGCCATCCTTGAATATAGCCTTGACAGCCTTGCGCACATAGCAGCCGAACACATTATACATGTCGGCAATCTCCTGCATGGTCATCCATACAGTATCGGTCGGCATGGATACCGTTCCGCTCTCGCTGATTGTTATAACTCCTCTGTTCATTTTCCAATAGTTTTTTCGTTCGATAATCTGTTCCTTTCCCGCTTGGCAATAAGCTTATCCATGTCATTTGAAATCTTCTGCTCCGTCACCTGCGCATAGACCTGTGTGCTTGTAATGTCTGCGTGTCCCATCATCTTGGCTATGCTGCCGATGGGAATGTCCTCGTTGAGCATCAAGACTCCGAATGTATGGCGGCTGGCGTGGAATCCCAACTTATTACTTATGCCAAGCACCATTCCAAGGGTATGCACATCAAGATAGATGTCTTTCTTCTCACCCAGTGGAAAAACAGGCTTGCTGTCGTCCGTGGTATTGTAGAGCGAAAGAATCTTCTCGGCTATCGGATGGAGTGGCACGAAGAACTCCACGCCTGTCTTCTCTCTTTCCTTGCGGATGAACTTCCTACCCTCGGAGTTCTCACTGATATGGTGAGGGTACAGTTTCTTTACATCTATATAGGATAAGGAGGTGAGCGAGGCAAAAATGAAACATCTGCGTGCAAGCTCCGTTCGCTCGTCAGCCATCGGGGTAGAGAGCATCTTGATGAAGTCTGCCTTGCTGATATGGGTCATCTTCGGGGCTGCCTTCTTCTCATACCCTATCTTGGCTATGGGATTGAAGCGGATAATTCTCCTGTCCACTGCCTTGTACATCAACATGTTCAGCCAGAGAAGGCAATGGTTCACGTAGCTGTCGATACGTCCCTGGTCTCGTTTCAGGAATAGCTTGTATTCCTCCCCGAAATTCTCGTCTATGTCCTCAAAGGCGATGTCGTCCTTATCCAACGAATGGACAAAGGCTCTCAGGTTCTTCTGCCATGTTCGCTTGTGCAGAAAGGTTTGCCTAGCTCTTGCCGTTCTGTACCATTCCACGATGGTATCGCCAAAACTCAGCAAGTATTTTCCTGTCGTGTCCTTGTCCTTCAACACAGCCTTCAGCATTTCCACGGTGATGATGCCATTGGTGGTAAGAAGTGAGTTGTATTTATCCTTGACCTCAGCAAGGAAACTTGCCAATCGTCCGTTGTCCCTTGCGTTCCGTACCTCTCCCTTCTTGGCGTTCCACTCCTGTGGGGTACAGGATATGCCTGTGGAAATGGCTGCGCTTTTGCCGTCAACGGTGATGCGGCAAAGTATGTTGGCTGTTCCGTCTGCCTTCACCTTCTGTCTGTTGATGTAAGGCAAAATTGAAAATGTACTTCTGCTCATAGTTGTTGTCCTTATAATATAATAATGTAGTTGAAACTGTAAAAAGAAAAGTTGAAAGCCTTGTTCATAATGCGAGAACGAAGTCCTTCTCGGTTGCAGCGATGAACTTGTCCATGTCCTCAAACAGCTTCTTTTGGGTTACTCTCGCATACCGCTGCGTCATCTTCACATCCTTGTGACCGAGCATCTTGCAGATGGTCTCCATCGGCACACCAGCCTCCAGCGTAATGAGGCTGGCGAACGAGTGTCGTCCCGAATGGTAGGAATAGGTCTTGCTCGTTTCCGCCAACTTGCAGATGGTTATGAGATCGATACGAACACGATTCGTGCTCAGCAATGGGAAAAGGGTATCTCTTGCCCCGTCCTCGTATCTCGCCATCAGCTCCAACGCCTCGGGCAGGAGTTTCACCCTGGCAAGTGTTCCGGTCTTCTTGCGGTTATAGACGAGCCATTTGTCACCATCCTCCAACACCTTGACATTGGCTTTCGTGATGGAAACGGTGTCTATGAAGGCTGTTCCTGCATAGCAGGCGAAAAGAAACAGGTCACGGCTAACGGATAGTCTCGGTTTGTCTTCGGGTAGTTCCGCATCACGGATTTTTATGAAATCAGACATGCTGAGAGCCTTGGGTGTCGTAACCTTTGGAGTGCCAACCCGATAATGGGCGAACAGCAGGTTCTTGCACAAGCCTCGCTCAAAGGCGATGCGGCACATCTTCTTGAAGAGCGACACATAGATGGTGATGGTTCCTGATGAAAAGCCTTTCTCGTCAAGCAGGTAATGGTGAAAGTCACTGATGAAAGGCTCGGTCAGCTGTCCGAAAGCCAAATCAGTCAACCTATACTTCTCCCCGATGAACTCAGCGAGATTCTTGCGAATCTTTCTGTAAGTCCAGACACTGCTCTTCGACATATCGATGCCCTCATGGGTGCTGAGTTCGCTGATATGCTCGTCCACGAAGGAGAGAAGGGTGGTCTGTGTCTTGACGCTGCCCTGCAAGGCCTCCTTGACATCCTTAGCCTCGAAGTCCGTTCTCTTTTCCACAAGCACATCGAAAGCCTTTTGGATGGAAAGCAACAACTGCTCGATGTCCTTGTTGGTCTCCACGGCTTCCTTGCTCTTGCCCTCCAATCGGCTGGCACGAGGATTCCAAAGCGATGGAGTGCAAGACAACTTGCAGGAGAACTGCGCCATAGTCCTGTTCACCGTGATGCGTCCCATGATGGGAGCTTTTCCATTCTTGTCCATTCCGCTCTTTTTTAGGTAGAGCAACACCTTGAATTTTTCGATTTTCATAACGCTTACATTTTGAGTGTGCAAATATAATCATTTTGTAAGCGTTCCTTGATACGTAAAACATTGAGAATCAGCGCAATAAAATCCGTTGATGCACAAAGTTGCCTTTCCGCATTGTTACCTGCTTTGCATAGGTAACTGTGGCTCACGATTTAGTAACTGAACTACTTCAATATTCCTCACTCGCTTGCTTTATGCCGATTTGGCAATTTTGTGCAAATCTACTCATTCCCAACTGTTTACGTTCCAACCTCTCTTATTCTCCTTTGGCTGCTTTAGAGCTTTATGTTAACTCAGATAACTCATAGTTTTTAATGCAACAAGTTCATTCTACAACTCAACTTTCTTCAACGATTTCTAGTAAATTTCTACTTATCGTAAGCGTTGCACCACTGATATACTTAATCTCACTGCCGATGACGGCTTTCTTGCCATTATAGCTCTGTACGTATGCTTCCACACCTTTCATGCTACCAGATACCACTCGCACTTTGATACCTTTCTTCAAAGGAGCAGGGGCAGCAGTGACAGGTTCTTCATCATTCTCTACAAAATATCGATAGTTGGCAATAACCTGGTCGGGAATTTGGTATATTTTCCTTTGACCTGGCATCGTCAGCATCTTATACACATCCGAACGGAAGCGGATTTTGTCAAGTTGTCTCGAAGAGACGTTACAAAAGATGAAGGTGGAAAGAAATAGCTTTTCTTTCACTTTTCGCTTATTGGAACGCTTGTCTAAATAAACTACTTTTACCTTGGGAATCCAGTAATCAAACCAAACATGATTGTGATTAAGATTGATTCGTATTGAATCAGCTATTCTCGTTTCACAGTTCACTCTCACTACAGCCACATACCATCCTGCATCAGCTGGTTTTTCAAGCCCTTCATTAGGCGTTTGGGGAGCCTTTTTCTTAGCGTTTTCTTCACTTTTCGCCACGGCTTCGCCGTCGTCCCCTGCAATAGTGGACGTAACCTGTGCTTGTATATTTGTCTCTTTTATCATGCGAATCAAGTTCGTTTTTTGATGTCGATCATCTGAATCTCTACATAAGAGACACAGGATCTCCCTGCAAAAATACGAAAATTGTTGGAAACTAGCAAATTATGCGTGTTAAAAAATAATATCATTCAGCGAAATTCAACATTTTTTTAGCATTCTTTTCGTGCGCATTTTTCTAAGTAGTTGATTGAACGAATGTTTTCGACATTTCTGTGTCTCTTATGTAAAGATTCAGAAAAATTGGTTCATTTTGGTTCATTTTTCGAAATCCCTCTTTTTATTCTTTTTTGTAGCTTATAAGGCTGCCAGTATTTTGGCGTTGGCATCATCCACTTCTGAGCTTTTAATGGAATTGAGATAGATCTGTGTGGTGGCTTCGGAATGATGCCCCTATATATAGTAAGACAGAATATTAACAACATATTTACCCTGTTTTGCACAGAATAGCGCATCACTATTTTGCGCGAAACCGCTTTTTTATCCCATTTCGCGCAAAATAGCGCACTTTTATTTTGCGCGAAACGATATTTTTTGTATCTTTGCACCAAATCTAAACAGATTCATAACTAGCTAACTTGTAATTATTAATAATTCAACCAGACAATGAAACAAAAACATTTATTTTGGGGAGCTGCGGTTGTACTGACCTTCCTCTTCAGCGCATCAGCTGTTGCACAGCCTAGACATACCAAGAAAAAGGTGAAGAAGGTGGTGGAGACCAAAGTTGACGTTTGTCCGTTTACAGACAAATGGGTAGAAGACGAGACTAAGTTTGAGGATCGCAAAGAAAAAGCCCATGCTACTTTCGTGCCATATTCTTCTACTGCCACCATGCAGAAGGACGATTACTACAAATTCCCATGGCTCACCCCTAAGCGTGCCAATTATCTGTTGCTCAACGGCAAGTGGAAGTTCCACTATACTGCCGACTGGAAACAGGGCAAGCCTGAGAAGGATGATTTCTGGGCAGACAACGCCGATGTTTCTTCATGGAAGGAACTCCAGGTGCCTCTCAACTGGGAAATGGCTGGATATGATGTGCCTGTATATAATAATGTGGGCTATCCTTTCGAGAACAAACCGCCATTCATCACAGCCTTCAAGGACAATTTCGACAAGAATCCGGTAGGTTCCTATCGCCGTAACTTCAACCTGCCAGAGGGTTGGGAAACTGGCAAGCGCGTGTTCCTGCACTTCGACGGTGCCTGCAGCGCCATCGTGGTTTGGGTAAACGGTAAGTATGCCGGCTATTCACAGGGTGCCAATACAGATGCTGAATTCGATGTCACCAACCTGGTTCGCAAGGGCAACAACAACGTATCGGTTCGCGTTTACCGCTGGAGCGATGGCTCTTATCTGGAGGGTCAGGATATGTGGCACCTGGGTGGAATCCACCGCGATGTTTATCTCGTAGCTACTCCAAAGACCTTCGTAGCAGATCATTACATCACTTCAGCCCTGAACAGCGATTATGCATCGGGCAAACTGAATGTTGACCTGACTATCAATAACGCTGCCAAGGAGAAATCTGAGAAGACGCTGGAGATTGAGCTCCTCGACCCTCAGGGAAAATCTGTTGGCAAGCAGTCGGCACAGGTTGCCATGACTGCCAAGGACGGCGAGAAGAGCTGCCGCCTTACCATCGACAACCTGACTGGTCTGAAGGCTTGGACCTCAGAGCAGCCTAACCTCTATACCGTTATCGTCCGACAGAAGGCAGGCGACAAGGAAGAGATGGTATTCTCTACCAAATACGGTTTCAGAGATGTTGCCATCAAGGGCAAACTGGTTTATGTAAACGGCAAGCGAGTATTCTTCAAGGGTGTCAACACCCAGGATATTCATCCACTCTATGGTCACGCCATCGACGTGGAAACCATGCTTCGCGACGTAATCCTGATGAAGCAGGCCAATGTGAACACCGTTCGTACCAGTCACTATCCTCGTCAGGCTAAGATGTATGCCATGTTCGACTACTACGGATTGTACTGCATGAACGAGGCCGATGTGGAGTGCCACAACAACCACTCACTCTCTAACAATCCTTCCTGGCGCGCTACCTACGTGGACCGCACAGAGCGCATGGTATTGAGAGACCGCAACCATCCTAGCGTGGTATTCTGGTCGCTCGGTAACGAGTCGGGCGGTGGCGACAACTTCCAGGCTACCTACGATAAGGTGAAGGAGCTTTTGCCTGGTCGCGACGCTTGGGTTCACTACGAGGGCTACAATCACGGTGCCAAGTACTCAGACTTCGGTTCAGACATGTATCCAAGAATCGAGGTTGTGAAGAAGCAGATGAACGGCCTCAACAACAAGCCTTACTTCATCTGTGAGTATGCTCATGCCATGGGTCAGGCTGTGGGTAACCTGCAGGAATACTGGGATCTCATCGAGGCTAGTACCGGTATCACCGGTGGCTGCATCTGGGACTGGGTTGACCAGGGTATCTACGATACACGCCGCATCCGCAAGGGACTTCCTCTGAAGGATCCTAAAACCGGACTCCACTACTACACATCCGGTTACGACTATACCAAGATGAACAACGGTTACAGAGGATTCCAGGGCGACTTCATGAGCAACGGTATCATTACTCCAGGCAGAGAATGGACAGCCAAGCTCACCGAGGTGAAGTATGTTTACAGAGATGTGAACTTCGAGTCTTTCTACAGTCGCGTGCTCACCCTGAAGAACAAGTGCGCATTCACCAACCTGGCTGATATCTATAATCTCAACTACGAAGTGCTCCGCAATGGCGTATCTGTAGAGAAGAATCAGGTGGCTATCCCATCTGTATTGCCAGGCAAGACCTGCGATATCAACATCCCATACACCACCGCTGTAGATGATAAGGCAGAGTATGTCATCACCTTCAGCCTCATCCTGAAGAAGGCTACTTCCTGGAGCAAGCAGGGTTATATGATGGCTCAGCAGCAGTTCAAGCTTTCTGCAGAGAACGCAGGCAGCACATCTGTAGCCGACCCTACCTTCGTACAGAAAGACCATGGCAAGTTGCCAGCTATCCAGGAGAAGGGCAAGCTGAAGGTGAAGGATAACACCATCACCGGCAAGGACTTCAGCATCACATTCGCAGAGGATGGTACCATCGCCAACTGGACTTATCGCAATACTCAGCTCGTTCAGCCTAACGCTGGTCCTGACTTCAACGGCTTCCGCCGCATCGCCAACGACAACGTGAACCTGGGTGCTACAGGTGGTGTTGCCAAGAACGAGAACAAGGAAGAGGGTGCACTCACCGGTAAGAAGATGATGGTGAAGGCTCCTAAGAAGCAGGGCAAGAACGTGGTTGTGGAAACTGCCGTTACCAATGGTAAGGATACTCACCAGATTGCTTACATCATCTATCCTAACGGAACCGTGGATATGAAGGTGACTACCAACAATTCTTCTGAGGAAACCCGAAGAATCGGTATTACCATGCAGTTTGCTCCTGGTTTCGAGAACGTGGAGTATTATGCCAAGGGTCCTTGGAGCAACTACATCGACCGCCAGAGAGGTTCGCTGTTAGGTTTGTACAAGACCACCGTGGATGGCATGTTCGAAGAGCAGAGTGCTCCTCAGACCATGGGCGACCGCCAGGGCTTGCGCCAGTTGACATTGGACAACAACAGCACAAAGTTGCAGATTACCACCGAGGGCATGGTAGCCTTCTCGTTGTCTCACTTCGATGATGCCCAGTTCAACTACGACGTATTCTATGGTGGCAAGCATCCTTACGACCTGGTACGCTCTAACCAGATTTTCGCTCACTTCGATTTCTGGCAGCGTGGCATCGGTAACCGCAGTTGTGGTGGCGACTCTTGTCTGCCACAGTACATGACTCCAACAGGAGCTCATGAGTTCACCTTGCGCTTCACTCCAATGGTGAAATAAAGGAAATAAAGAATAAGATATAAAAAAGGTGGGTGCTACACGAATTGCTGCAGCACCCACCTTTTTTATATCTTGTCTTATGCCTGAATGTTTAGTAATCCTGGATGTAGCCCTTGGTAAACATGTCATACGACAGGGCTTCCAGCTCAGCGAGCGTCATGTGCTCCACGGCATGCTCTATCTTGCGAATCAACTCGTCTCGCTTGAAATCGTCGTTATCGCTCAGGCGCGATGTAAATCTATTGCTCATACTCGTTCGTAATTATTTATAATATTATTATCATACGCCTCATGGTTGATTAACCGGATGTTATGAGGAAGCTTTGGTGCTGCTGTTCCGGCAGTTACCACGTTTTCCACAGATGTGGATAAAGATGTTTCTACCCTGATTTCATCCCATAATCCGGCATCGAGGAAAGCCTGATGGGTGATGGTGCCACCTTCTACTATCAGCGACTGCACCTTATTATTATATAAGTACTGCATCATCTGCTTCAAAACCTCTTCCTTACCCTTGGAGAAATCCAAGCCCTCGAAACAAGGATGACGGCGGTCGATGACCAGTCGCATCGGATCCTTGCCGCTCCAGTCTCTTACGTTGAGCTGGCTGTGGTCACGCTCATCGGTGATTCTACCTACCAGGATGGCATCGTTCTCGGCACGGAGCTTATGCGAAAGCATCTTGGTGAATGGCGTAGAAATCGCCATGCCCTGAAAATTATTATCCAGAAAGCCATTCGCCGTCTGCGCCCATTTCAGGATGATGTATGGTCGTTGATGGGTATTGAAAGTGATGAAACGCTTGTTCAGTTCGAGGCATTCCGCCTCCAGAACACCCACCGTTACCTCGATTCCTGCCTCACGAATCTTCTGGATGCCACGTCCCTGCACCTTGGCAAAAGGATCCACGCAGCCACAGACGCATCTCTTCACACCTTTTCTTACGATAAGGTCGGCGCAAGGAGGCGTCTTGCCATAATGCGAACAGGGTTCGAGACTTACATAGATGGTGGCATCCTTTAAAAGATGCTCATCCTCAGGCTTAACCGATGCAAAGGCATTCACCTCGGCATGGCCCTCGCCACAACGCACATGATAGCCTTCGCCTATGATTCTGCCCTCGCTGCTCACGATGACGGCGCCCACCATAGGATTAGGCTTCGCATTCTGTCTGCCGTTCTTCGCCAACTGCAGGCAGCGGCGCATGAACATTTCATCAATCTCCTGCTGAGAGAGCGGCTCTCCCGTCTTCGGATCCAGAAAAGATACTTTATTTTGTTCCATAATCAACTTTTCTTCTGTTTTTTTACTCACTTTCGATAAAATGTCGTATCTTTGCTCTCAAATCAAATAGCAATAAGCAATATCAAGATGAAAACGTACCAACAGTTTTGGCAATCCCTCACCCCACTCTATGATGCTGGCGAAGCGCAGGCTATCGTCCGCACCGTGCTTGATGTGGAGTACGGAATGACTCTGACCGACATAATCTGCGGCAAAGTTAATGAATTATCTTCAGACGAAGAAAGAAATCTGGAAGAAATTATCGCAAGACTGCAAAATGGCGAGCCGGTGCAGTATGTTTTGGGCAAAGCCGACTTTGCGGGAAGAACCTTCCATGTGGAGCCGGGCGTACTGATTCCAAGACCTGAAACGGCAGAACTCTGCCAGTGGATAGAGGAGGAAGTTTCATCTCTGAAGGCAGATGAAAGGAAGCAAATTCTTGATATTTGCACGGGATCCGGCTGCATCGCCATCACATTAGGACTCAACATTCCTAATTCTGAGGTTACAGGATGGGATATTTCGGAAGATGCCCTCCGAATAGCACAGGGGAATGTGGAAATGCTGAAGACCGGAAATGTTAGAATAGAGTATCAGGATGCCTTGATGTTGCCGAAAGCTGCAGAAACAGCAGACATCATCGTGAGCAATCCTCCTTATATCTGCGAAAAGGAGAAAGCAGATATGGAAAAGAATGTGCTGGAGCACGAACCGAGCATCGCCCTCTTCGTTCCTGATGAAGATCCGCTGAAGTTCTATCGTGCCATCGCAGAATATGCATCATCTGCTCTCAAACCCGAAGGAGCATTATACTTCGAAATCAATCCTATCTACGAAAAGGAGACCAGGGAAATGCTGGAAGAACTTGGTTTCAAGGATATTGAAACCAAGGAAGATGCTTTCGGAAAGAAGAGAATGATGAAAGCAAAGAAATAAAATAAAATTAAATGCATTATGGAATATTACAACAAGCCCAAGCGCCCCAAGAAGCCGATGACAGAGCAGCAGGCTCTGCTGAAGCTCACTACCCTCTGCACGCAAGCCGAACATTGCTCGCAGGAAATGCTCGACAAGATGAAGAAGTGGGAACTGCCCGAGGATGCCATCGCCCGAAACATGGAATTCCTGACCCAGAAAAAGTTCATCGACGATGAACGCTTTGCCCGATTCTTCATCAACGACAAGATAAAGTACAACAAATGGGGCCGCCGCAAGGTGGAGCAGGCCCTCTGGATGAAGCATATCCCGAAGGAAATCTCCGACCCCATCTTCGAGGAAATCGAGGACGACATGTATATGGAAACCCTCCTCCCCCTCTTGAAAAGCAAATACAAGAGCATCAAGGCGAAGAACGACTACGAGCGTTCGATGAAACTCATCCGCTTTGCCCTGGGAAGAGGCTACAGCATGGACGTTATCCACAAGTGCATCGACAAAATGAAAGAAGAAGATCTGATAGAAGGATGCGACTCAGTATTTTAGGGAAAATCATCAACCTGCTCCTGCCCCGCTATTGTCCCGTATGCGACAACAGACTGCTGGGTTCGGAAGAGATGCTTTGCATTAACTGCCTCAAGCACCTCCCCCTCACCATGACCTGGAGCGACCCCTACGAAAACGAGATGGCAAAGATGTTCTGGGGACGCATCCCCATCGAGCGATGCGCCGCACTCATCTACTACGGCAGCCACTCCAAGACCAGCAATGCCATCTACCAGCTGAAATACCATCATCGCCCCGATATCGGCACCTATCTGGGCAGACTCATCGGAAGCAAGGGACTGGAAGTCAACTTCTTTGAAGGCATCGACGCCATCATCCCCATTCCCATTACCAGGAAAAGACAACAGGAGCGAGGCTACAACCAGAGCGAGGAGATAGCCAGGGGAATACAGGAAAAAACGGGACTCCCCATCATCACGGATGCCATCAGACGAACTGTGTTTACAGAAAGTCAGACCCACAAAAGCAGATCGGAAAGACAGGAAAACGTAAAGCACGTGTTCCAGGCATCAGCATTCTATCACGACGCCCAAGGCAGGCACCCCATCGCCAACCTTGCCGGAAAGCATCTACTCATCATCGACGACGTCTGCACCACAGGCGCCACCCTCGTATCCTGCTGCGAAGAACTGCTCAAGGCGGGCAAGATGAAATTCAGCATCACCACCATCGGATGGACACACGATTAAAAATCTATAATTAATAAGCCATTTATGATGATTAATCATTTTTTTGTCGTACCTTTGCAGATATAAATTATAATTATTTAATCCTTTTAGAATTATGGACAAACTGAAGAAAGAATTCGCATCTAAGTTATTGAAGGTTAAGGCTATCAAATTGCAGCCTAACGATCCATTCACATGGGCTTCTGGTTGGAAGTCACCATTCTATTGCGACAACCGCAAGACATTGTCTTTCCCAGAACTCCGCAACTATGTGAAGCTCGAACTCGTACACGCCATCCTGGAACAGTTCCCAGAGGCTGACGCTGTAGCTGGTGTTGCTACAGGTGCCATCGCACAGGGTGCATTGGTAGCCGACGAGTTGCACCTGCCTTTCGTTTACGTTCGTTCTAAACCAAAGGATCACGGTATGCAGAACCTCATCGAAGGAGAGCTCGACCCTAAGGCTAAGGTTGTTGTAGTAGAAGACTTGATTTCTACCGGCGGCAGCTCACTCAAGGCAGTAGAGGCACTCCGCAAGAACGGCAACGAGATTGTAGGTATGGTAGCTAGCTACACATACGGTTTCCCTGTAGCAGAGAAGGCTTTTGCAGACGCTAACGTAAAGTTGGTTACCCTGACAGACTACGAGCACGTAGTGGCAGAGGCTTTGGAGACAGGCTACATCAAGCAGGAAGACGTAGAGTTGCTCCACGAGTGGCGCAAGGACCCAGCTAACTGGAAGAAGTAATTTTTGACCCATCAATAATGAGTACAAGTACATTCGAAAGTAATATCAAACAGATTCCTCACAAGCAGGAATCTGTTTTTAACACTTTGAGCGACCTCAACAACCTGCAGGTGCTCAAGGACCGCTTCGAGCAGGTGAAAGACCAGATTCCTGAGGACAAGAGAAAGGAAATGGAGAAACTCAAGGACCTGAGATTCGACAGCGACAGCATCACGATCAACGCCCCAATGGTGGGCGACCTGAAGATGCGCATCATCGACAGAGATTTTCCCAAGACCATCAAATTCGAGACAGAGAACAGCCCTATCCCGTTCAACTTCTGGATTCAGCTGCTCCCTACAGGAGAATTCTCATGCAAGATGAAGCTCACCATCAAGGCTGAGCTCAACATGTTTATCAAGGGTATGGTGAAGAAGCCATTGCAGGAAGGCATCGAGAAGATTGCAGACGCCCTGGCGATGATTCCATATCAGGATTAATAAAAAGATACAATTATGGCACATAAACTTTGGGAAAAGAACTTTGAAGTAAACAAGGAAATAGAACGATTCACCGTAGGCCACGACCGTGAGCTCGACCTCTATCTCGCCAAGTACGACGTGCTGGGAAGTATGGCACACATCACCATGCTCGAAAGCATCGGACTCCTGGAGAAGGATGAGCTTACCCAGCTCCTCGCAGAATTGAAGAATATCTACGCCATCGCCGACAAGGGCGAGTTCGTTATCGAAGACGGCGTGGAGGATGTTCATTCCCAAGTAGAACTGATGCTCACCCAGAAACTGGGCGACATGGGTAAAAAGATTCATTCGGGAAGATCTCGCAACGACCAGGTGCTGGTAGATCTCAAACTCTTCACCCGTCATGAGTTGAAGGAGATTGTGGATGCCGTGAAGATTCTCTTCGACGAGCTGATTCAGAAGAGCAACCAGTACAAGGATGTATTGATGCCGGGCTACACCCACCTGCAGGTAGCAATGCCTTCATCTTTCGGACTCTGGTTTGGCGCTTATGCTGAGGGACTTGCCGACGACATGCTTTTCCTCCAGGCAGCTTACCGCATGACCAACCGCAACCCATTGGGTAGCGCAGCCGGTTATGGAAGTTCCTTCCCACTGAACCGCACCATGACCACCGAGCTTCTCGGCTTCGACAGCATGGACTATAATGTGGTCTATGCACAGATGGGCAGAGGAAAGATGGAGCGCAACGTGGCTTTTGCCATGGCTACCGTGGCAGGAACACTGGCAAAGATGGCTTTCGATGCCTGCATGTTCAACTGCCAGAACTTCGGCTTCGTGAAGTTGCCTAAGGAGTGCACCACCGGTTCCAGCATCATGCCTCACAAGAAGAACCCAGACGTATTCGAGCTGATTCGCGCCAAGAGCAACAAGCTGCAGAGCTTGCCTCAGCAGGTGATGCTCATCATGAACAACCTGCCTGTGGGTTACTTCCGCGACCTTCAGATTATCAAGGAAGTGTTCCTTCCTGCCTTCGATGAGTTGAAAGACTGCCTGCAGATGGCGGCATACATCATCAACAAGATGGAGGTGAACGAGCACATTCTCGATGATCCTCGCTACGACCCAATGTTCTCCGTAGAAGAGGTGAACCAGCTTGCCGCCAACGGCATGCCTTTCCGTGATGCCTATAAGAAGGTGGGACTGGAAATCGAAGCGGGCGAATTCAAGCCAAACAAGGATATTCACCATACGCACGAGGGAAGCATCGGCAATCTCTGCAACGACAAGATTCAGGAACTGATGGAGAAAACCCTCTCAGAGTTCCACTTCGAGCGCATGGAGAATGCCGAGAAAGACTTGCTGAAGTAAGCAGGCGTGTGTCATCTGATGCCATCAAAGTAATCAAACTGAAGAAGAAATGTATATAATAAATAAGGTACATATATATAATAAGGTGAAGAGCATAGTCAACCAAGCTATGCTCTTGCTTTGTTTGTGCCTTCCGGCAGCAGCTATTCTGCTGGGCGGAAGCATCCTGACATCATGCAATGCCGACAACAGCATCAGCACACGCTATCCCTGCCAATTCATCTTCAGAACCATCTATCACCCCGGCAGCACCATCGAGAATGCACTTCAGGGAGCAGGAACCTATACGATGGTAAGCGCCAAGAAGGTGAACGGAGCATGGAACCTCTACTCCACCCCCAACGACGGAAAGAACAAGACCGAGACCATCGTTCTCTCTACAGCCAAGGAAAATTATGCCAACTACAGCTATCTTGGAGCGGGAAACGACCTGAAGGATGCCACGAAAAACGGCTTCATCATGGGCCTATCCAATTTTAACGGATACGTGGCTTGGGACAGACAATGCCTCAACTGCATCCTGCAATATGGCGGAACCAACTATCCGCTGGAATGGACAGGAAACAGACAGTCGGTCATCTGCAACAAATGCAAAAGAGTGTATAGTTTGGAGAACGGAACCGTGACAAGTGGAGGAAAAACCAAGGAAGACAAGCCGCTGATGCAATACCGAGTAACTTACTCCGGCGTCATCGGAAGTGTGATTACAGTAGGAAATTAAAGGATTTTCATGCGATATTCCTAGAAAATCCGCCCATTACAAAGAAAAAATGCGGCATTTTTCTTAAAATATGTAAACACATTTGGTGGATTCAAGAAATTATACTACCTTTGCACTCGCAATTAAGAAATGCGGAAATAGCTCAGTTGGTAGAGCACAACCTTGCCAAGGTTGGGGTCGCGGGTCCGAGTCCCGTTTTCCGCTCTAGCTCTTACGTTTACCATGCCGCAATGGTGGAATTGGTAGACACGAGGGACTTAAAATCCCTTGACCAGAAATGGTTGTGCGGGTTCGAGTCCCGCTCGCGGCACTCACCCTCCCTTAAAATTTTTCATTATGAAAAAATTTGCTTATATCATATCTCTTATTTTCATTATCTCGCTTACATCATGTGGTGTCAGCAGTGGTCACTTTAAACTTGAGGGCAAATTTTTAAACATGAATCAAGGCGAATTTTACGTTTACAGCACAGATGGTGGCATCGACGGCGTCGATACTATCAAGGTTGTTGGTGGCCGTTTCAGTTATGAAATGCCTTGCACGGAAAGCCATACCCTCATGATTGTATTCCCAAACTTCTCGGAGCAGCCTATCTTTGCAGAATCAGGAGAATCTGTAGAGCTGAAAGGCGACGCTTCTCACCTGAAGGAAATGGAAATTAATGGCACCAAAGCCAATGAATTGATGACCAAATTCCGCAAATCAATCCTTGGCAATACGCCTCCACAGGAAAGTGCACAGGCTGAAACATTCATCAAAGACAATGCCAGCTCGGTGGTCTGCCTGTATCTGATCAAGAAATACTTCATCACAAACATCAAGCCTGACTACAAGAAGGCACTCTCCCTCCTGTCTATCTGCGAGAAAGAGCAGCCTAAGAACACACAGTTGGCAAGGCTGAAGCAGCAGGTGAATATGATGAAAGATGCCGGCGTAGGCACCAAGCTCCCCGTTTTCACGGCTTATGACCTCAACGGCAAACTGGTTTCCAGCACAGAGATGAGCAGTGCTCCGGTGGCAGTCATCTACACTTGGTCTACATTTAACTATGATAGTCAAAGCATGCAGAGAGACCTGAAAAGTCGCCAGCGTCAATCGCAAGGAAAGCTCAAACTGATGGGATTCTGCCTGGATGGTGCGAAAAGCTACTGCCAGAGCACCCTGAAGAACGACTCCATCACATGGCCTGTCGTATGCAATGGCGAAATGCTTGAAGACAAGAACCTGAAGAAGTTGGGATTGACTTCACTTCCCGACAACATCATCATACAAAACGGAAAAATCATCGCCCGAGGCCTAAAAAAGCAAGAACTCTACAATAAGTTAGACCAACTGCTCAAATAACACCGCGAGCCATATGTCTAACTTATAAAAGAGGAGGCGTATATGCTAGTAAAAACTTATTGCGCAGCAGTCAACGGCCTGGAAGTCACGACTGTCACAGTAGAAGTAAGCCTCAACCGAGGCGTTCAATACCACCTTACGGGCTTAGGCGACGAGGCGGTCAGGGAAAGCCGTGACCGCATCGCAGCAGCCCTTCTTTACAGCGGCTTCAAATTTCCGATAGCCGACATCACCATCAATCTTGCTCCAGCCAATCTCCGAAAGGAAGGCAGCAGCTTTGACCTCCCATTAGCCATCGGCATTATGGGAGCCAATGGCAATATCCCAGAGGATCACCTCAAGGAATACATGATGGTGGGCGAACTGAGCCTGGACGGCACGCTGCAGCCCATCAAGGGAGCCCTCCCCATCGCCATCAGAGCCCGGGCAGAACATTATAAAGGATTGATTGTACCCGAACAGAACGCCAGAGAAGCAGCCGTGGTCAATAACCTGGAAGTGTATGGCATGAAAACACTCTTCGATGTCATCCAATTCCTAAGCGACCGTTCTGCCCCTGAGCCTACATTCGTAGATACGAGAAAGGAATTCTACGAAAACCAGATTCATTGTGACTATGACTATGCTGACGTAAGAGGCCAGGAAAACGTGAAGCGTGCCCTGGAAGTGGCTGCCGCAGGCGGACACAACCTCATCATGGTAGGTCCTCCGGGATCAGGCAAATCCATGATGGCAAAGAGATTGCCATCCATCCTTCCCCCACTCACCCTTTCAGAGAGTCTTGAAACAACGCAGATACACTCCATAGCGGGCAAGCTGAGCAAGAATGTATCTCTCATTGCCCAGCGCCCGTTCAGAGCCCCCCACCACACCATCTCACAAGTAGCTCTGGTGGGAGGTGGCACCTCTCCACAGCCTGGCGAAATATCGCTCGCCCACAATGGCGTGCTCTTCTGTGACGAACTCCCGGAATTCAACAAGACTACGCTGGAAGTGTTGCGCCAACCGCTGGAAGACCGACACATCAGCATCAGCAGAGCCAAATACACCATCGACTACCCTTGCTCCTTTATGTTTGTAGCAAGCATGAACCCATGTCCATGCGGTTACTATGGTGACCCGACCCACCGCTGTGTCTGCACGCCGGGGCAGATTCAAAGATACATGAACAAGATATCGGGTCCGTTGCTCGACCGAATAGATATCCAATGCGAAATAAGTCCTGTTCCTTTCAAGGACATCTCAACCGCCGCTCCTGGTGAGCCTAGTGCCAAAATTCGCGAACGCGTCATCAAGGCAAGGGAAATTCAGGCAGCCAGATTCCAGGATTTCAAAGGCATCCACTGCAATGCGCAGATGACAGAGCGAATGATTCACCAGTTTGCTGAACCCGACGAAGAAGGCATCAACCTCCTGCGTATGGCGATGGAGAAGCTGTCCCTGTCGGCACGTGCCTACAACCGCATTCTGAAAGTGGCACGTACCATTGCCGACCTTGCCGGAAGCGAGCATGTAGAACCTTTTCATCTTGCAGAAGCCATCGGCTACCGTACACTCGACAGAGGCGACTGGGCAGAAAGGGGACATCTGTAGAGACAAAACAGAAAATCTTCTGTTTTTTTACTGATAATCCACCTTTTCTCACAAAAAAATGCAATTCCAACAAAAAAGACAAAGGTACAGACGGCAACAATATCATACAGCAAAATGGTACATTTTGGGGCATAAGGGGTAAAATCTGTTTTTTATCCACCTAAAAAACAGCATTCGTCCCCTAAATCAACAAAATATCCCCCAAAAGTCGACAAAATAGTGCTACCTTTGCATCAGAGTTAGAAAGACAAGCAATTGTCACAAATGTCAAACATTAAAAATTAAAGATTATGGATTGCATTTATAAAATTAC
This sequence comes from Segatella copri, assembly GCF_019249655.2. Classification (NCBI taxonomy): domain Bacteria; kingdom Pseudomonadati; phylum Bacteroidota; class Bacteroidia; order Bacteroidales; family Prevotellaceae; genus Segatella; species Segatella copri. The sequence continues at coordinate 455,276 of NZ_CP137557.1, read as the reverse complement.
AAGTATTATAAAGAAGGTGGGATTTGGAATACTTCTCGCCGAGTTGGCTGTAATTGCTTATATGGCTATCCAATAACAAATAAGATAGGTCATATCAAACAAGTATCCTCTTGAGATTAAAGTTAATACAGAATAAAGATTACCATCAATAGTAAATGATAAAGGAAAGGCCTTAGCAGTTATCTGAAAAGTAACTGCTAAGGCTTTAATTTTTCCCCCTAAGCAGACCATCAACTGGCTACAAACAGCAAACATAGAAACAAATCAGCAACAAAAATCAGACTACAAACAAGTTACAATAGGTGGTAAATTCTATTCAAAAGGAGTAAATTCTATTATAAAAATGCAATAAAAAAACAATTTATACCCCATTTAGAGAAAATATACCCCACAAATAGTAGAAAAACAAGTACCTTTGCACTCGTAAAACAAACGTTGTCACAACGTTGCTTAGAATTGAATATAATAGTAAATATTAAAACGATTAAGAATTATGGATTGCATTTTCAAAGTAACAAAATTGGTTAAGAAAGTTGGTTTCGTTATCCTCGTTGCTGAGTTGGCAGTTATCGCCTACATGAACATCATGTAACATCCACTTTCTTCTTATATGTAACCACCTTGGTAGTGGCTATATAAAAATGGTCTTAAGCGTCAAGCTTAGGGCCATTTTTGTTTTCTTCCCCGTAACATTTTTGTTTTCTACCCCTTCATTTTACACCTTATTATATAATAGAATAGAAAAAGGGCAGAAAATATACCGAATTTCCAACATTTTTTTGTAATTTTGCAGCCAAATAACAAAAATATATTAGCTAATATGGAACAAAAGAATTTCAAACGTACCACCGTTACCGCAGCATTGCCTTATGCCAACGGTGGTGTTCATATCGGTCACCTGGCAGGTGTTTACGTGCCAGCCGATATCTATGTTCGCTATCTCCGTCTCAAGAAGCAAGACGTTGTTTTCATCGGCGGTAGCGACGAGCATGGTGTACCAGTAACCATCCGTGCCAAGAAGGAAGGTATCACCGTACAGGAGGTAGTAGACCGCTATCATAACCTCATCAAGAAGAGTTTCGAGGATTTCGGTATCTCTTTTGATGTTTACAGCCGTACCACTTCACCAACTCACAATAAGTTTGCTGCTGATTTCTTCCGCACACTCTACGATAAGGGCGTATTGGAGGAAAAGGTAGAGGAACAGTTCTGCGACGAGGTAACAGGCGAATTCCTTACCGACCGTAACATCGTGGGTACTTGCCCTCGCTGCGGTGCTGAAGGTGCTTATGGCGACCAGTGTGAGAAATGTGGTGCTACCCTCTCTCCTGAAGAACTTATCAACCCTACCAACAAGAACAACCCTGGTCATGGTCTTGTGAAGAAGCCTACCAAGAACTGGTATCTTCCATTGAACAAGTATCAGGATTGGTTGAAGAAGTGGATTCTGGAAGGTCACAAGGAGTGGCGTACCAATGTTTACGGTCAGTGCAAGAGCTGGTTGGATATGGATCTTCAGCCACGTGCCATGACACGCGACTTGGATTGGGGTATTCCTGTTCCTGTGGAGGGAGCTGAAGGAAAGGTGCTCTACGTTTGGTTCGATGCACCAATCGGCTACATCTCAAACACCAAGGAGCTTTGCGATGCTCATCCAGAAAAGTGGGGAACATGGCAGAAGTGGTGGCAGGATCCAGAAACACGTCTTGTTCACTTCATCGGTAAGGACAATATCGTGTTCCACTGCATCATCTTCCCTACCATGCTGAAGGCTCACGGCGACTATATCTTGCCAGACAACGTACCAGCCAACGAGTTCCTGAACCTGGAGGATGATAAGATTTCAACATCCCGCAACTGGGCTGTATGGTTGCACGAGTATCTCGTAGATTTGCCAGGCAAGCAGGATGTATTGCGCTATGTATTGACAGCCAACGCGCCTGAGACCAAGGACAACAACTTTACCTGGAAGGATTTCCAGGAGCGCAACAACTCTGAGTTGGTTGCCGTTTACGGTAACTTCGTAAACCGTGCCCTCCAGCTCACCAAGAAGTATTGGGGCGGCGTAGTTCCTGCCTGCGGTGAATTGCAGGAGGTAGATGAGAAGGCTATCGCTGAGTTCAAGGACGTGAAGGAGAAGGTAGAGCAGTATCTCAACGTATTCAAGTTCCGCGAGGCTCAGAAGGAAGCTATGAACCTGGCTCGTATCGGTAACCGATACATCACAGAGTGTGAGCCTTGGAAGGTTTGGAAGACCGATCCTAAGCGTGTGGAGACCATCCTGAACATCTCCCTGCAGTTGGTTGCCAACCTCGCCATCGCCTTCGAGCCATTCTTGCCATTCTCTTCAGAGAAGCTCCGCAAGATGATCAATATGCCTAACTTCGAGTGGACTCAGCTCGGCAGCACAGATCTGCTCAAGGCTGGTACCCAGCTCGGTGAGCCTGAATTGCTCTTCGAGAAGATTGAGGATGAGGTTATAGAAAGACAGCTCCAGAAGCTTGCTGACACCAAGAAGGCTAACGAGGAGGCTTCTTATCAGGCTGCTCCTATCAAGCCAGAGGTTAGCTTCGATGATTTCGAGAAGCTTGATATTCGCGTAGGTCACATCTTGAACTGCGAGAAGGTGAAGAAGTCTAAGAAACTCCTGAAGTTCACCATCGACGATGGTTCTGGCGTAGAGCGCACCATCTGCTCAGGTATCGCAGCCTACTACGAGCCAGAGCAGTTGATTGGCAAGGACGTATTGTTCGTAGCCAACTTTGCTCCTCGCAAGATGATGGGCATCGAGAGTCAGGGTATGATTCTGAGTGCAGTCAACTTCGACGGCTCATTGAATGTAACTTCTCTCCTTGGCAAGGTTAAGCCAGGAAGCCAGGTTGGATAAATCAGACGAATGACACGAATCATCTCGTAGAAAAACAATAGTAGATAATAAAAGGTGGATGCAAGATCTCTGAACAGAGATTCCTGCATCCACCTTTTGTTTATTGATTACAGATAAGCTTGTCGCTGCTCATCTACCTTATCTTTCTTATCTAAAGAGTAAAGCGATAACCTACCGTGAAAGTAAAGAAGCTATTCTTTGGACTGTCAAATCCCGAAATATTCTCCATCTTTGTCAAACCTATGTTGTATCGTGCATCGAGGATAACATTCATATATTCATACGAAACACCTACCGGAATAGAGATATTCGTACGCTTGGCAACAAGGGTTCCCTCTACCTCCTTCGTATCCTTATAATAGGTAGAACCATTCTTGTCTTTCTCCAAAGAAGTCTCCTCATAAGAGTATTTTGCATCTCCGCAGCGGGAACCAGCCTGTATGCCCACCATTGCCACCAGCTGACGGGTTACATAGCCCTTGAGCATCAAGGGAAGCTGGATGTAATCAATATCAGCATGATGATTCTTGATGCCCCAATATTGCTTCTTATCGACATTCTCTACGGTTTCATAATCAGCGAAACGGTAGCCCAAACGAGCATAATAGGCTCCCAAAGACACCCCTACATACTCTGTGGCACGATATTCCACATCTGCACCAACCATGAAGCCAGCCTGATTCTTCGACTTGATTTCACCATCCAAAGCATCGCTGACATAAATCGAGTTATTACTCCAATTAGACAAAGCAACACCTACACGGGGAATCACAGAGAATTTTCCTACAGGATTCTCCACTTCCTGTGCCATCGCTCCTACGGAAGCAAGCAACAGCATCATCATTATAACTATTTTCTTTTTCATTTCCACAACAGTTTGTATATCATAATAACAAGGAACAAGGGATTATATTGCATCCTACTATCATTTTTCTCCATTAAAAAGCTGTATTTTTTCCTTGAAAGTTTCCTCATCCCTATTGAAACATAAAACATTTGGGGGATTTGGAATATTTCAAGCAAAAACATTTGGGGGATTTGGAACATTTTAACAAAAAACATTTGGGGGACTTGGAACTTATATGTATCTTTGCGCTCAAAATCAGCAAGTTATGAGAAAAAGAGAGGCGAGCTTCACAGCCAGCCTCTCCCGAGAGATTTATAGATAATGCCACTCATGGCATTCCTATATCGTTGATTAAAAATATTTCCTAATCTTGTTATAACAGCATTAGAACTTGTATTAGAACCATGCTATTACTTTGTTTGATAATTACTCACCGTAACCCGTATTCTGCTTGATGTTAGGGTTAGCGTTGATCTCTGCCTGCGGAATGGCAGCAATAGCCTTGAAGTAATCACGGTCGAAAGACTGAGCTTCCTTGCTCAATGTCTTGTGCCAACCCTTATCAGCTTCACTTGTATAACGGGTGATAGTCTCGTTATTACGCAAAGCATCAAAGTAACGCTGTCCCTCGCCAATCAACTCCTTACGACGCTCAATCAAGATACGCTCAAGTGTGATGTTATCCACTGTAGCCAAAGAAGCCACTGTTGTGGTACGGTTCTTTACCAAATCATTCAGATACTCTACAGCCTTAGTCTTGTCATTATTTCTAAATGCACACTCTGCAGCTGTCAAGTAAACCTCAGAAAGACGGATAATTGGAACGATAGTAACATTACGAAGATTACCACCTTGACCACGCAACTTGTTCAGATATACCTTGTTGGTACCATAAGTTGCCACCTCTTTGGCTGCAGTTGCAGGCAAGAACATATCGTTACGAACATCTTCTGGGTCTGAAGTAAGCATGTCAACAAACTTCTTAGTAGCAACCATTTCCTTGTAGCCATCACGCTGCTGAAGGTTACCGATACCATTCAAGTCATTGTTGTCTGTAGAACCTGCCACATTGAGACGGAACAAGAACTCACTCTCATTAGGAGTTGAAGCATCCCATGCTTTGAAGTATTGGTCACGAGTCCACAACGCTGCGCCAGAATTCTTGATAATATCCTCAGCAACAGACAAGGCGTTAGCATAATCACCCATATTCAAATAAACACGAGAAAGGATTGCCTTTGCTCCCCAAACGCTTACATAACCTGGTTCTGTCTCTGTAGCAAGAGCATTAGAGCTGATAGCCTCAGTCAAATCCTTCACTACTTGGGTGTAAACCTCAGCAACAGTGCTACGAGCAGGTTTTGCATTAGACTCCAGCACTCCTGTTACCAATGGTACACCAAGAGAAGCACCCTGATCCTCTGTATATGGCTTACCATAGATACGAACAAGGTCAAAATGAGCAAGGGCACGGAGTACCTTTGCCTCTGCCGCATACTGGCCAATAGTAGCCTTAGCCTCTGCTGCATCGCTCAAAGCACCACCTTCTGCAGCAGCGATGATACGATTAGCACGGCCAATAACAATATATGGTGATTTCCAAGTTACGGTACTGGAAGAAGTACTTGATGTAAACTCAGATGCTGTCTGATAGTTCATGTCATAGTAGAAACTTGCACGGTTAGAACCACCAATATTATTATACTGATAATCATCACCTGCATGAACATCACCATAAACGAAGAACTGCATACCATAGTAATCTACCAAGCTGCTGTTTCCCTTCAAAGCCTTGTACATACCCGTTCTCGCAGCAGCCAAGTCTGAACTGCTGGTCAAGGCTGCACCTGCATCTGTACCATCAGAAGGAGCTACGTCCAACCAATCATTGACGCAAGATGACAGGCTGGCTGCCAAAATAGCGCAGCCCATTACCTTATATATTGATTTTAATACTTTCATTGTATTTCTTTCTTTTATAAATTAGAAACTAAGTTCAATACCAAATGTATAAGTTCTCAAAGCTGGCATTTCGAATGTACATAAACCATCCGCTGGTGTCTCTGGATCAACATAAAGATCCTTAGACTTCCAGGTCAACAAGTTGTTGGCAGAGAAATATACACGAGCCTTGCTCAAGCCGAGGTTGCTGATCCACTCCTTTGGTGCAGAGAAACCTAAGGTAAGGTTCTTCAAGCGAAGATAATCGTTAGGCATCAACCAACGAGAAGACAACACACGCTTACCATAACCAGCCTGGAACTTAGGCAACTTAGCATTATCGCCTGGTTTCTGCCACATATCCTCCAACTTATAGTAAGAAGGGATTGCTCCATAGAGGGCGTATGTACCACCATTATCGTGCAACCAAGTAGCATAATCGTAAGAGTCACCGCCCAACTTATAGGTCAAAGTAAAGTTGAAGTCGATAAACTTCCACTTGATGAAGTTAGACAAACCGCCCTCAAGTGCTGGCTCATGATGACCAACAATAGTCTTGTTTGCCTCAGCTACATTAGTAGTGGTCTTGCGAGCATTCTCAGTTCCATCATTGATGTAATAGCTCTCCAAACCTGTCTCAGGGTCAACACCTGCATACTCATACATATAGTAAGAATAGTAAGGCTTGCCTACCTGATGAATCAAGGCACCACTGATAATCTTGTCATCATCACCTGTCAACTCTGTTACCTTGTTGGAGTTATGACCAAAGTTCAGAGAAGTAGTCCAAAGGAAGTCCTTCTTCTGAATGTTGGTAGAAGAAATGGTCACCTCAATACCTTGGTTACGCATAGAACCTACATTCTGAGCCATGGTAGCCAACAGAGAAGATTCATCATAGTAACCTGGAATCATTGAGATAGGACGGTTCATAATCAAATTGGATGTATTACGAACGTAGTAATCCAATGTTACAGAGATACGGTTGAGGAATGTCAAGTCAAGACCAAAGTTCCAAGCCTTGTTCTGCTCCCACTTCAAGTCCTTGTTGGCTACACCAATGATACCCATACCATTGCTACCATTGTAGTACTCACCATACTTATAAAGGTTCATGTAACTATACAAGCCAGATGGAAGAGTTCCGTTCACACCATAAGATACACGAATCTTACCATCGCTCAATATATCCTTGATAGAATCCATGAACTTTTCTGCACCAAAGCGCCAAGCACCAGATACAGACCAGAACGAACCCCAACGATTCTCACGTGCCATACGAGAACTACCATCACGACGATAGCTTACACCAGCATAATACAAATCGTTATAGTTGTAGTTGACACGACCCAAGAAAGAAGTCATCTTTGAGTCATACTTGTAACTCTGCATAGAGGTATCGCCAGAGTTAGCGAACTCATACAAGTTGCCAGGGTAGTCTGTACCAGAAGCGTATGAGTTGTTGTTATGCCATGCCTCTGTCTCGAACCCAAGCAAAGCATCCACATTGTGGGCACCAAAAGACTTATTGTATGTCAACTGTGTCTGAGTGTTCATGGTTGTCCACTCATTATAAGTACGCTGCATCACACCATTTGAGCCAGAGCCATTGCCACAGTACTTATCCCAAAGCACATCCTCTGTAGAGTTGATGTAGTCGTAAGCTACCTTCTCACGCAACTTCAAGTTGTCCCAAATGTTCCATTCGAGAGCCAAGGTGCTGTAAGAACGTGTCGTGTTGGTTCTATCAGACATGTGCTGGTTCTCATAAATAGGGTTATAACTATTGTTATAAGCACCATCTGTCTTTGTCAGCAAATTACCATTCTTGTCATAGATAGCATTAGAAGGGCCGAGGAACCATACTGCACTTGAGATGGCACCAGCAAAAGAAGCGCCACCATCCATGGCAGAGTTCTGATGCATAGATGAAATCATTGTGCTAGCATCCAACTTGAACTTACCAAAACGATGGGAAACGTTTACATTACCTGTCATACGTTCCAAGCCTGAACGGTCAACAATACCATTCTGATTTGCATATGACAAAGATGCATAGAACTTGGTCTTATCATTACCGCCAGTTACACTTGCCTGATAGTTCTGATTTGAACCATTTTTGAAAAGCGCATCACGCCAATTAGCCCAGCCATTCTCTGGTTTTGCTGCATAATCATCAATATTTTGATCGGCAAAAGCTGCAGCAGAGGCATCAGTAGTACCATCAATATTATCAAAAGCATAGTTTTTCAAACCTTGATAAATCAAGGCACGACGAGAATCACCATCCAACGTTGGACGATAGTTGATAGCCATGTTAGAGAATCCCCAGTCGCTACGGAAATCAACCTGGGTCTTACCTGCACTACCACTCTTGGTTGTAATGACAAGCACACCATTGGCTGCACGAGAACCATACAAAGAGGCTGCGGCAGCATCCTTGATAACAGTGATAGATTCGATATCGTTGCTGTTCAATGTAGAAAGTGCATTGGTACCAGAACCATTGTAACCAACTTGTGTGGAACCATCATTGAAACCACTCAAGTTACCAGAGTTCACAGGAGTACCATCAATCACAATCAATGGATCATTACCTGCATTGATAGAACCCATACCACGAATACGGATATAGTTCATTGCACCTGGCTGGCCAGAGAAAGAAGAAATAGAAACTCCTGGGATATTACCAGAAAGCTTATCTTCAACAGAAAGTGAAGGAACATCACTCAACTTAGCTGTTGACATGGAAGCAGCAGCACCTGTAAATGAGGATTTCTTGAAGTTACCATAACCTGTAACAATCACCTCATCCAAGGATTTGTTGTCAGAAGTCAAAGCAATCTTCATGTTAGAACTTGCTTTAACAGTTTGTGGATTCATACCTATATAGGTAATCTCCAACTTGGAGCCGGCTGGAACATTCAAACTGAAGTTTCCATCGACGTCCGTAACAGTACCCGTATTAGTACCAGCTACTTTGATTGATGCGCCAATAACAGGCTCACCATCCTCAGAAGCTATTACCTTACCGGTAACGGATGTTTGAGCAAAGGCTACTCCACAACTGAGAATTGCCCCCCCCACAAATAAAGCGATTCTTTTAAACATAATCTCTCTCTTTATTAGATAATAATTTATAATTTTATAATAATCGGCTGCAAAATTATATTTTTTTTCGGATATTTGCAAATATTTTGAAAGAAAAAATTAATAGCGCACATAAAAAAGTCTATTTTTAACACTTCTACCTTGTCATATTGCAACAAAAAGAATATTTTTGCAACAATAAAGCTATAATTTGTAAGAACAGAAATAAGAAGGTTCTTAAGTTATCTATACCGGCATATGCAAAGAATAAATAGAATATCATACTGACTGCAGGGAGCGAAATACTTGACATACCACAAAAAAGAAAACGTTTACGGCACTTTTTAGTTAAAAAATTTGGGTATATTGCACATTTTTCGTAATTTTGCGCACGATTTCAACGACTAGAACAAAACAAAGTGGTTTTACACCTTATTATATATAGAGAGAATGATATATATAGGGGATTGTCGTTAGTATAAACAAAAGTATTAAGATAACAATGACTCACAATTTGTTAAAAGGCAAGCGTGGCATCATCTTCGGTGCACTCAATGAGGAATCAATCGCTTGGAAAGTAGCTGTAAAGGCTGCAGAAGAGGGTGCTACTATCGCACTTAGTAATACAGCTATGGCTTTGCGTATGGGTACGCTGGATAAGCTCGCTGAACAGATCAACGCTCCTATCATCGCAGCTGATGCGACTAGCGTTGAAGACTTGGAAAAGGTATTCACTGAGGCTCAGGAGAAGCTCGGTGGCAAGATCGACTTCGTTCTCCACTCTGTAGCTATGAGCCCTAACGTTCGTAAGCATCGTACATACGATGACCTCGACTACAACTTCCTGAACAAGACATTGGATATCTCTGCCATCTCTTTCCACAAGATGTTGCAGGTAGCCAAGAAGTTGGATGCTATCAACGAGTGGGGTTCTGTTGTGGCCCTCACATACGTAGCATCTCAGCGTACATTCTTCGGCTATAACGATATGGCTGATGCCAAGAGCATGCTCGAGAGCATCGCACGTAGCTTCGGTTACATCTATGGTCGTGAAAAGCACGTCCGCATCAATACCATCTCTCAGAGCCCTACAGCTACAACAGCAGGTAAGGGTATCAAGGACATTGAGAACATGATGGACTTCGCCGACAAGATGTCTCCACTCGGAAACGCTGTGGCTGAGGATTGCGCTAACTACTGCGTGATGATGTTCTCTGACTTCACCCGCAAGGTGACTATGCAGAACCTCTTCCACGATGGTGGTTTCTCATCAATGGGTATGAGCCTCCGTGCCATGAACCAGTATGCTAAGGATATAACTCCTTATGAGGATGAGAACGGTAAGGTTATCTACGGATAATCCCGTTTACATCATCCATCAAAAACATATAAGAGGGTGTGTCATGAGTCCATGACACACCCTCATTTTATTTTTCCCCCTTAGAAAGCAAATTGCACAAGAAGAGGCAGATGGTCGCTATATCCTCCCAGGTATCGAGGTCCCAGATAAGTACGATAAGGCTTCTTACCACCATACTTCTCATCATCCTCCAACAGAAAGGGCAGGTCGCCTATCTGGCATTTCTGCTTGGCTGCAGCCATGGTAGGACTGCACATGATCTGATCCAGACTTCTCCACTCTCCATGCCAACGATACGTTGCCTTAGCCCCATGTGCCCCCTGGGCATCATGGGATATATTAATAAGGTGATGCTGATAGAGACGCTTCAAGGCGGGTGAATCAGCATAATCATTGAAATCGCCTGCCACTATAATCTTTGCATCCCGTGATATTGCATAAATGGAATCCACGGCAACAGCCAACCGGTTAGCCACATGCAGGCGATAAGGACGGGAAGCCACCTCTCCACCCCTACGGCTCGGCGCATGAACCACAAAGATATGCAAGGTATCGCCCGTGATTACCAATCCCGAAGCATAGAGTATATCTCGCGTAGGACGAGTATTAGGCAAGGGCTTGATGCGAATGGAATGCGAATGGAGCAAGGCAAAAGAAGCGGGCTGATACAGCAAGGCTACATCAATGCCACGCTCATCGGGCGAAGAAGTCATCACATACTCATATCCTGCATTGCGGAGTAAAGACCGCCGGGTAAGGTCAAACATCACACTATCGTTCTCCACCTCGCACATCGCCACGAAATCGGGAATTGGATTAGACTGCGCCACTATCTCCTGCCCCAGGTGATTCAACTTTGCCCAATAGCGGTAAGGCGTCCACTTATAACTGCCATCAGGCAGGAACTCCAGGTCGTTTTTGAGCGAATCATGCCTCGTATCAAAGAGGTTTTCGCAGTTTAATTCCATAAAAGTGAGGAAACTTGATAAGATGAGGGTTAAAAACATAGCTAATTATTTTGTATTGTCAATGATTTGATGTATCTTTGCAGTCAGTTTGCGAAGGTCCCATAGTTTAATGGATAGAACGGAGGTTTCCTAAACCTTTGATCCGAGTTCGATTCTCGGTGGGATCACGTAAAAATAAAAGGTCGCTCCTGTTTAATCAGGAAGCGACCTTTTATCGTTTTATAGTCTCTATTATCTATTTCCATCCAGCTTCCACTGGATAGAAATAGGATAATTTTCTTATTTTACTTTACTTCAGCTACGGCTGCCTCCTCAGCTGGCTCCTCCTTGATCTTGCGACCCAGAACGATGTATGCCATTGGAGATGCAATGAAGATAGATGACAATGTACCGAATACAACACCCAGAATCATTGCGAATGAGAAGCTACGGATGCTGTCACCACCGAGGATGAAGATACAGAGCAACACGAGCAATGTAGATGTAGATGTATTGATGGTACGAGCCAATGTCTCATTGATAGATGCATTGAAGAGCTTCTGACGGTCGCCCTTAGGATGCAACTTCAAGTTCTCACGGATACGGTCGAATACTACCACCTTATCGTTGATAGAGTAACCTACCACGGTCAGGATAGCACCGATGAAGGTCTGGTCAATCTCCAATGAGAATGGAACGAGACCCCAAAGGAGTGAGTAGAAACCGATAACGGTCAAGGCATCGAATGCCAAAGCTACTGTAGAACCTACAGAGAAGGCTACGTTGCGGAAACGTATCAGGATGTAGAGGAAGATAGCAATCAAGGCGAAGAGCACACTATAGATAGCACCCATAGTGATATCCTTAGCCACTGAAGGACCTACCTTTGTACTACTGATGATAGAACCACCCTGACGAACGTCTGGGTTCTTGAATGCCTCAACACTCTTCTGAGATACCAGGTTAGCCTTCTTCAAGGCGTTATAAAGGATTGTCTCAGCCTCATCGTCAACAGTTGGACTGTTGCTCTCAATCATATAGTTGGTAGATACACGGATGGTCTTACCGTCTGTACCGATAGCGATAGCGCCAGTAGTTGCCTTGGTGCCGTCTGCATTGACGAACGCATTGCCAAGAACCGTACGGATCTGCTCAGGCTCTACAGGGTTCTCGAACTGTACTACATAGTTACGACCACCGGTGAAGTCGATACTCTTGCTCAAGCCACGAACTACGAAGCTACCGATGAATACCACTGCAGCTACGATAGCTACGGTGAAGGTAGTCTTGTACATTGACATGAACTTGTACTTCTTGCCCTGCATCAGGTTGTGAGAGATAGGAGTATCAAACTTGCAGTGCATCCACTTATCATGGTTCAACTTATAGTCGTAAACCAAACGTGTCAGGAACACAGCTGTGAAGAATGAAACAACGATACCGATGATCCAGGTAGTAGCGAAACCACGGATAGGACCCGTACCAGTAGTCAACAGGATAACACCTGTAATCAAAGAAGTCAAGTTAGAGTCGAAGATAGCAGAGAAAGCGTTGCCATAACCGGCAGCTACCGCCTGCTTCATACCCTTTCCGGAGCGAAGCTCCTCCTTGATACGCTCATAGATAAGCACGTTGGCATCCACGGCAGTACCCAGAGACAAGACCATACCGGCGAGACCTGGCAACGTCAGGGCTGCCTGGAAGGACGTCAGGATACCCAGCGTGAAGAATACGTTGACGAGCAATGCCAGGTTAGCCATCATACCAGGAAGAACATTGTACATCATTACCATGTAAACCATCAGGAGTACAAAGGCAACAACGAATGAAACAATACCCATCTGGATAGACTGAGCACCGAGGGTAGGACCTACAACCTCCTCCTGAACGATACGTGCAGGAGCTGGCATACGACCAGACTTCAATGTGTTAGCCAAGTCCTTGGTATCCTCGATAGTGAAGTTACCGGAAATCTGAGAGCTACCACCGTCAATCTCACCGTTTACACGAGGAGCAGAGTAAACAACGCCATCCAGAACGATAGCGATAGCCTTACCCACGTTGGCCTTGGTCATCTGAGCCCACTTACGGGCACCCTCTGTATTCATCTTCATGCTAACAACAGGAGAACCCATCTGGTCGAACTCGTCCTTAGCATCAGTAATCACATCACCCTCCAATGGAGCACGACCAGTAGTGGTTGTCACCTTCAAGGCGTGAAGTTCGAAGATATTCTTAGCCTTCAGGTTATCAGCAGGCTTAGCACTCCAAAGCAGACGCAAGTCTGATGGCAATACGCGCTTAGCCACAGCAGAGTAGATAATCTTATTGATGGCAGCAGTATCGCGAACACTAGCATAACCTACAGTGCTCAAGCCACCACCGAGCTGCAAACGAGCCAACAGTGGGTGAGCCTTGATAGCTGCAGCGTTCTGAGCATCCTCGCCTACCTTGCTGGCAGCATCATCCTTCTTCTTGATAGAGAACTTAGTCTCAGCCTTCTTAGGCTCAGCCTTGGCAACTTCCTTCTTAGCGGCAGCAGAATCTGCAGCTACAGTATCATTCTTCGCCTCGCCGTTGTCACCATTAGCGATATGAGTATCAAGCTGCTGGAGATAAGGAGCGATTTCCTCTGAGTTGTATGTCTCCCAGAACTCAAGGTTAGCACTACCCTGGAGCATCTTACGCATACGCTCTGGCTGGCTGATACCTGGCATTTCTACCATGATACGGCCCTGCTGACCTTCCAGTTTCTGGATGTTAGGCTGAACAACACCGAACTTATCGATACGGGTGCGGACAACGTTGAAAGAGTTGTCGATAGCATCCTGTACAGAAGCGCGGATAGCCTTCTCTACCTCTGCGTCGCTGCTCTGAGGAGAAACCTTACCCTGCAACTGCTGGGTAGCGAACACTTCAGCGAGTTTATGACCTGGTGCGCTCTTGTGATAAGCGTTAATGAAAAGTGACACGAAGTCACCACCGTTAGCTTCTTCCTGAGCTCTAGCTTCCTTCATTGCATTGGTAAAACCAGCGTCGGTCTTATGATCGGCAAGGTTTTCAATTACATCAGGCACAGAAATCTCAAGAATCACATTCATACCGCCCTTAAGGTCAAGTCCGAGACCAATCTGAGTTTCCAAGCAGTTCTGGTATGAATAAACACCTAAGTACTTCACAGAATCCTTATAATCCTGCTGCGCGATAGGGTCTTTCAACTTTGCAGCCTCGCCGTCATAGTAACGTGTGGCGAACGAGAATGACAAATAGAAGATACTTGCGAGTGTCAGTAAGACGGCTACACAAATTACAATTCCTTTGTTTTGCATTTCTATTTATTGTTATTAATTTATTTTATTCACAGTTAAGTAAAAACGTCAATACACACATAATGACGTGCAAAAATACGCATTTTTTTTCGTAAATAAGAATAATTTGCACTATTTTTGATGTTTAGGGCGCATTTTTAGCTTGCAGATGATGGGATAGTGGTCTGAAACCGCTATTTTGTTATCTACATAGCATTCGTATGGGTCCCAATCATCAGAGCACATGATGTTGTCTATTCGTACAAAAAATCCTCCATGATGATAGCTGATGCCAGGGCCGTTTCCGCTGGCAATGTAGCAATCTGTCAGATTCTTCGCTATCGTGCGGTGGGCGTACGAGATAGGTCCATCATTGAAGTCACCACAGAGAATGGTACTCATACTCTTATGATGCTTTACATACTCCGCCACAGCCTCTGCCTCGGGAGCACGCTTGCGGGTTGCCTCAGCCAACTTCACCACCAGGAGCTTTGAGGTTTCCTCGGCTGTATCCACCTGAAGCTTTCCAACCACCAGGTTTTTAAACTGCCTGCGGTCTTCCAGACTCAATCCGGTTGTTTCCAGATGATTGTTGATGACAAGCACCACCTTTCCCTTTATTTTCAGGCGATAAGCCACACTCATATTTCCCGTCGATTCGTATGGAATCAACTCCTTGGAAAGAATCGGATACTTGCTGAGCAGCATCAGGCAGTTGCCACCCTTGGGATGGACGGTTGTATCCTGATAGGCATACATCGGCTTCAAGATACTGTCTATCTGCTGCTGATTCTTCCAATTGGGCATGGCTTCCTGCAGGCACACGATATCGGCATCCTGTTCCTGAATATACTGCAGGCAGATGTTATGCCCTTCATCATCCTCTGTCTGGCTGCCGAAGTTCCAGGTATTATACGACAACACCTTGATACTTCCCTCAGGCGCATCTCCCTTCATATTGATAGGCATGTATTGGCGCACAGGCACAAAAGCCACCAGGAATCCGAGTACAGGAATCAGGGCGTACTTGGAACGGAAGACAACCCAAAAGACCAGAAAACCCAAATTGATGACGAGAAAGATGGGAAACAGCAAGCCTGCATTGGTAAATGCAGGAAACTTTGCCGGATTTAACAAATCCGAATATCCCACCAATAGCATGAAGACAATGGTAGCCACATTGGCTCCCGCTATCATCTTCACCGTAAAATCTTTCAATCCGTCAAGCATATCTTCTTACTTATTACTCTGATCGAAAAGCGTCTGCTTCTCTTCTTTAGAGAGACTGTCGTAGCCGCTCTTTCTGATTTTATCCAATATCTGGTCTATCTCTACCTGATTTGCCTTCTTGCGCTGCTCATCCTGGTCGGTAGGCTGGAAATCAGTTGTATAATTCTCATTTCGGGTATAGTCGAAACGCTGCTTGGTGTACTTATTACGACCACCAAACATGTTTCTCACCTTGTCGAAGGCATCTTGGGTAGATGAATTGTGATAACCACCCTCCATCTGCTTGCGCCAGTAGCGGATCATGAAGAAACCGAAGACCATACCTCCCAGGTGGGCAATATGAGCCACGCCGTCACCACGGGTAGCCAATGCCGAGAAGAGTTCGATGGCAGCATAGCCAATCACGAAATACTTCGCCTTGATAGGTACCGGCAATGGGAAGATGAAGATACGCTCATTCGGATAAATCATGCCGAAGGCAAGCAGAATGGCATAGATGGCACCCGAGGCACCCACCGTGGTCCACAAATTAAGATAATCCCCCATTGGCAGGCGGGCGCCATTGGCATCCACTATAAACTGATAGGCAGAGAAGTCATTATACAGATAGCTGACATACTGCGCAGCTTCCTGAAAGAGTCCTGCGCCCACGCCACAAGCTATGTAATAAAAAAGGAACTTCTTGGCTCCCCATACTCTTTCTACCACACAACCAAACATCCAGAGGGCAAACATATTGAATATGATGTGTTCAAAACCTCCATGCATAAACATATAGGTAATCAACTGGTACACGTGGAAGTCGGATGCCATAAAGAAGTGAAGTCCCAATATATCATTGAGCATAAAATTGCCAGAAGCATCTTTGCCAAACAAATAGCATACCAAGAAGGCAACAACATTCACTATCAACAAGTTCTTTGTAACTATCGGTATATTGCGCATAACGATTTTCTTTCTTTATTATTAATAATCACTATAAAATTTATAATTTCGTGGCAAAATTACTAAAAATATCCGTGAAATCACCAAAAAATGAGTAGATTACAATAAAATTTCACTATTTTCATCACTTTTCTGCTTTTTTTATTTGAACTTTCAAAGGAAAAAGCTATATTTGTAAGCAAAAAAGATAACAAGACAAAATTACTAATCATTTTATAACGTAAAATTATGAATAAGACAGAATTGATCGACAAGATTGCAGCTAGTGCAGGCATCACAAAGGATCAGGCTAAGGCTGCTCTCAATGCAACTACAAACGCATTGAAGGATGCTCTCATTGCAGGTGACAAAATCCAGTTGGTAGGCTTCGGCACTTTCAGTGTTAACGAGCGTCCTGCTCGCGAGGGCATCAACCCTGCTACTAAGGAGAAGATTCAGATTGCTGCCAAGAAGGTTGCCAAGTTTAAGGCTGGCGCTGAACTTGCAGACGCACTCAACAAATAATCGTAAAGATTATTTTTTAAAATAATAGGGCAACCCGCATGGATTGCCCTATTATTGTATATCATAGAAAGCTTTGCTTATTTAGGCTGCTTGCCGATGTAAGCCAAGATACCACCATCTACATAGAGAATGTGGCCATTCACTGCATTAGAAGCATCTGATGCCAGGAACACAGCAGGACCTTCCAACTCCTCTGGATCCAACCAGCGACCAGCTGGAGTCTTTGCACAGATGAAGCTGTCGAATGGGTGACGGCTACCATCAGCCTGACGCTCACGAAGAGGGGCTGTCTGTGGAGTTGCGATATAACCAGGACCCAGACCATTGCACTGGATGTTGTACTCACCATACTCTGAGCAGATGTTACGTGTCAACATCTTCAAGCCGCCCTTGGCTGCTGCGTATGCAGAAACAGTTTCACGACCCAACTCGCTCATCATAGAGCAGATGTTGATAATCTTACCATGACCCTTCTTGATCATACCTGGGATAACAGCCTTAGATACGATGAATGGTGCAGTGAGGTCAATGTCGATTACCTGCTTGAAGTCATCAACCGACATTTCCGTCATAGGAATGCGCTTGATGATACCAGCATTGTTTACCAGAATGTCGATAACGCCGAGTTCCTTCTCGATGTCAGCAACCATATTCTTCACCTGCTCCTCATCTGTTACATCACAGATATAACCCTTGGCATCAATACCCTTTGCCTTGTAATCTGCAAGTGCCTGATCCATGTGATGCTGGCTGCGGCAGTTGAAAGCAATTTTAGCACCCGCCTTGGCATAAGCCTCAGCAATAGCGAAACCGATACCGTATGCGGCACCTGTCACGAGGGCAACCTTACCCTCCAATGAGAATAGTTTGTTAAAGTCCATACTTTTATATTTTAATCAATTGTTTGATTTGTTACGAGGGCAAAGATACAAAATTATTTTGAATCTCGCTCTAATTCAATACGAAAGATGCAGCCTTTTTACTTATTTTCTCATTTTATTGACTTCTTTTCATAAGTTAGTCCCTTATTGTGATGCTTTTTGCGATGCTTGATTCAACTCTTATCGTATCTGGACACCCAGTGTTTCTTCTATCACTTGGATGACCTGCGGGATGGAATCCACATCAAAATCACCCGTCAGACGCTTGTTCTCATCAGAAGCCGTATATCTCATGCCTGACAATTTAGAAAGTTCCTCCAATACTTCGGATAATGGAGTATTGTCGAAATGCAGGCGATGCGTAGCCCATGCCACATCGTTGATATCGTAATCAGCCAACAACTCAGGCTGGACAGCCCCTTTCAGCAAACGGGCTCGCTTGCCCTTGGTCAGGAAGACGCCTTCAGCAGAATGGCGAGCCGTGAAAAGCACCTTTCCGCCGGTTACCATCACTTCGGGGGCATCCGTTCTTTCATCCACCATAAACTGGGTACCGAGCACCCTTACATGTCCATGCTCTCCCACTACATCGAAAGGATGCTGTTCATCATGCTTCACCTGATAATAGATGCAGCCCTTCATCTCCACCTTTCTGCAATCATCTTCCTGATAGGAAAGAGAAGAATGAGGCATCAACGATACCTTCGTTCCATCAGGCAGATGATACGCCACTACTTCTGATTCGGCAGAAAGTGTCACCGTCTTTGGCTGCAAAAGCGTATAGGCGCCTATGGTGAAGAGCACCAGAATAGATGCAGCCACAGCTATCCAGCGGATGCGACGCATGCGTAAAGATACAGTTGCAGCATGCGAAACCTCTTCATCAGCAATGCCTACCCGAGCCTTCACCTTCTGCAAAGCCTTCCGGGTATCCAGCTTGTTCGGCTGAAAAAACTTCAGCACAAATTCCTGTTCGTTCTTGTTGATCTTCATCATAGAATCCCTTTCTTCCTTTAAAATTGTCCTGTAATAGATGCAAAGAGCGTATTGGTATGCTTATACTTCTCAATGCCATTATATCGCTTACCCTTCGTATAGCGGATGTTGTTTCTGCCATTTTCGATATTGAAGTCGCTTGTCAGCCATCCCAAAGACAGAAACACGTCGCCCGAACGGAAGGTCAAAGCCGACTTGATGCGCCAAGCCAGCCATTTTCCGCCATGATTACTGACGGTTCGGATAGTTATATTACCATAAAGTTCATCTGTATAAGATGCAGGATGCCCCACACCTTGTGCGTCCTTGATTTCGGTAAAAGATACTATATCATTATAAAATGGCGTGATGCAGAGTCCCGGCTCGCAATGCAGCATCAAGCCCGCAGTACGACGCTTGCTTAACCACAAGGTAGGAGTACGAAAAGCCAAACCTGGTGTCAGGTTGATTTTAATCACCCTCTTCGGATCATATTCATCATCCTCATAACGCTCTATCCAGGGTCTATCCCCGTGGTTGTCGTTCCATTCTATTCCACAGGAAACACCGGCATAGGTCAAGGGATAATAGGCAAATGTCAACTCAACCATATAGCTACTTTCATTGGCATCACAAAGTCCGCCCGTAATACCTGCCACATAGCGCAGCAGTTTGGTATCCTGCTTTAGCTTCATGCGATTGATCATCTCCACACGCTGTTCAAAAGTCATAGAATCCTTCACCGCTTCCACGGTATCATTCAAGATACTATAACCCGTATTCTTCTTTTGAGCAGAAACATCAGAACCCTGTGCCTTGCCGGCAATGGCAAAGCACAAGGCAATTAAAATGACAAAAAGACTTCTTTTCATACTCCTCACCTTTTTTATTTGGTATATATTCCTCCATTATCTTCGTTATTTATAGAAGTATTTCGAAACAGAACTTATATTGTAGCCAGCCACCACTCCGAAGCCTCCTTTTACATTCGAATAGGTAGGCGTAACCTGCATCAAGCCCACATCTGCCCAACTGTTGCTCTGCGCATCGTTGATACTCTTGAGAAACCGATAATATTCAGGAGTTACCTTGTATAAATCTACTACATAAGAAAAACTATAAAATGACTGACGATATGAATTAGAGTATGTATCCAGATGAAGTGTATAGGTCTTGCCATTTATCGTACGGTCATTGAAGATGTAGGCATTACCAAAATACTCATAATCATCCATACCGAAATCATCATCCAGCTTCGACTTCTTGTTCAACAAGGGTTCATTGTCTGTCAGCAGCCCCAGATCACGGTCCATTTCTTGATTCAGTAATCTGAGCTTCACCGAATAATAATCTTCCGAAGAAGGATTATCATGGAAAACGGCTTCTACCCTATCAATCGTTATCGGGTTATAACCATCCGATGATTTCATTTCCAATTTAACATCGCCCAACTCCACTCCTACCTTCTCCGGGATATAAGTAGATGCTGAAACAGATGAGAAATCCGGTGCAGAAACCTGAATACTGATTTTGTCGCCAGCTTTCTGCTTGCCTACCACATAATACTGACCTACCAGTTGCGAAAGCACATCGGATTTTGTGCTTCGGGTAAAGAGTTGAGCCTCTTCCTCGTTTGCGATGCGTTTCACCGTTTGCTCCACCCCATTCACCTTATATATAATATGTGCATCTACCTTTTCGCGGGATAAGATGTCAACATTCCCCTTCACGGATGCTACAGGCAGGCTCTTAGCTACACTGACGAGCGTAGTATCACCTTCGGTAGGAAAGCAATAAACCACCAGTCGGGAATGATCCTGCAGCTTTTGAATATCAAAATCATCTTTGCAGGAAACCAACGCCAAACATAAAAGCATGAAGCTAAATGCCCTATATATCATTGTTTTCATTTTTATCTCTTTTTATCTTTACATAAAATCTACATCTACTATTCACCATGCAATTCCTTAGAACTTGATGGTATAGCTGAACGAAGGAATGATTGGGACAAATCCCTTGTTCTTTGCCCTAAACCGCTTTGTTTTCTCATCGTAATCCACCTTGACATACATCGAGTTCAGGTGACAATATGCATTGTAGATGCTCAAGTTCCAGATGCGCTCATGTCCATGCTTGGTAACATGATGGAAATCAAAGCCCAAGTCCAGACGATGATAAGCCGGCAAGGTCAGGTTGTTGGGGATGGCATAGACAAAAGATGCCGAATCCCACCAACCGCCAGGATATTGATTGCCACCATCCGGCAAGCCAGGCAGTGCTGCAATCTGAGTTGGCACGGTGGCATGATTGCCGGAATGATAACTCCACACCGCATAGCAGCTCACCTTCCTGTTGAAATCATATCTCAAGGAAAGATTCAACTTATGGCGATTGTCATACTTGTCGTAATACCAGTCCTGATAGAACTCATCATACTTCCGCTTGTTCCAGGAAAGCGTATAGGAACCGCTCAAGGTCAGGTGAGTGGTACGATAAGTGGCATCAGCCTCCAAACCATAGAACAATCCCTTGCCATCCATCACCTGACTATCCCAATTCTCTGCCGGAGGTTCGATTCCCAGCCAACTGCTGTATTGCAGAAGATGCTTTGAGAGCTTGTAATAGCCTTCGAGCGATAAAATCCAGTGACGGTTAGGCTGCGCATAGATGCCAGCCGCTATCTGATAAGAACGCATCGGTTTCAAATCCTTGGTGGTTGGCACCCAATAATCAGTAGGCAAATCCAGATAACTGTTGGATATCTTATGCACATACTGAGTCATCTGCGTGAAAGAAGCCTTCAGCGATACCGCATGACTCCACTGGTATTTCAGTGCGAAGCGAGGGTCTATATTGAAGAAGTTCTTGTTGCTGATATGAAACAATCCCAGATGGAAGCCAGCATCCAGGCTCCACTTATCATTGAGATAGATTTCATCCTCCGCATACGCCGACCATTCATGAGACACATGTCTATTGGTACTATTCACACGGATGGTATCCATCTCAGCACCACTTCCACCTCCCATATAGTCAAGCTGCATCACCGTCTGTGGACGGAAGAGATGCATGGTGTAGTCATGACCGAAACGGATATGATGACGTGGATTCGGACGGTAATCGAATGCCGCGCGATATCCGGCATCATAGATAGTAGAAGTATAGCCATGCTCCAAATGACTCCACACCCTTTCATTCTTGGTTTGTGGATAGATTTCCCTGTCATCATCCAGGGAATAGAGTTTAGAACGGTTATGGGAATATACAGCCGTGAAGTTAGCAAAGAGCTTCGGCGAGAACAGATAATTCCAGTTCAAAGCTACATTGAAGTTTCCCCAATTGAGCTGCGTCTTCGTTAATTCCTTATTATATGAACTACCTTCATGGTACCAATCCCCCTTGCTATCATCCATATCATCCTTCACGTCCCAACTGTCTTTTCCGTGATAGAGACTCAAGTCTATCTTCGAACGGTCGTTGAACCGATGGGTTACCTTGGCATTCAGGTCCATGAAGTAATAACCTATCGAAAGTTTCTCATCCGGATCAGAGAAAGCCTTGGTCAGGGGACGGGACAGCAAATCCAACCAGGAACGGCGCATACCTATATTATAAGAGGTCTTGCCTTTCTGGATAGGGCCCTCAAACTGCACACTGCCATCGAGCAGTCCGATGCGATAGGCGCCATGAAACTGATTCATGTTTCCTTCGGCGGTACGCACATCCACCACCGACGACAATCTTCCACCATATCGTGCAGGAAAGCCACTCTTGTAGAAATCCACGTTCTTCACCACATCAGCATTGAAACTGGAGAAAAGACCCAGCGCATGATTCGTATTATAAAGCGGAGTACCATCAATCAGAAAAAGATTCTCATCACCATTGCCGCCATGCACATAGAGTCCGCTTGCCAACTCCTGTCCTTCTGCCACTCCGCTCACACGCTGCAGGGTCTTCACCACATCCGGTGAAGACATCAGAGCAAACTCTGTCTTGATATCCTTGTTCGAAAAGGAGCGCTTGCCGGTTTGTGTGGTCAGAAGAGGAGAGTTCAAGTCGCCATCTACCACAACCTCAGGCAATTTACCATCAACACGGAGTGCCATATTATGATGCATATCTTTCGAGAGATTCAGTTTCTCTACCTTGTCGGCATAGCCCACATACGAAAAGCGGAGCTGGTGCTCGCCTTCGGGCAGGGTAAGCGAAAAGAAACCATATTCATTGGTCGTTGTACCAATGCCATCCGTCAGATCATAGATGGTGGCATTAATCAGCGATTCGCCACTCTCATCACGGACGTATCCGCTGAGAGTGTGGCGACGCTGAACCTGCTGAACTTTGTGATCTATATTCGTGTAAGACGATGATATCTGTTGTACGGGTTTTCGCTTCAATATCACATAGTTCGCATTGATAGTATATAGAATATGAGTTTTCTCGAAAAGTGCCTTCAGTGCCTTCTTCACCGAAAGATGCTGGATGTCGGGTCCATGATACTTGATGTTCAATTCCCCATCAAGCGATGAATCATAAACGAAGTTGATTTTCCTGGTGCGGTGCAGCCAATCCATCTGCTGACGGATGGTGGTAGAAGTCTGAGCTTCCACCATCATCTTCGGCGTGCCTGCCAACGTTGGAGCTGGCAAGGCTAGAATTGAGAGCGCAAAAATAATCTCTTTACCTTTCATAACTGTACTTTTATTCATTCTTTTATTGCTATAACGCAAGAATTACAGAATACCCCCATGGATGAAAGGTAAAATATAGAAAAAATCTGCAAGAAAATCATCTTTCTTGCCTCGTAAGGTCTTTAAAGCCTTGGAAATCTGATGTTCTACGGTCTTTTCCGACAGGTTGAGTTCTTCGGCAATCTCCCGATAAGTCATACCGTCACGCTTGCTCATCAGGAAGATTTCCCTGCATCGTTCGGGTAATAACTCGATAGCCGTCCACAGTTCTGCCTCCCGGAAAGAACTTTCCTGTACCTGGTCATCAGAAATTGTGCCGCTCAAGTCAGAAGGAGAAATCTCCGTATCTATCGGAGACTGGCGGCGCATCCGGTCGATGCAGGCATTGCGCACAGAGGTATATAAGAAAGCCTTGATGTTTTCCGGCATGATGCTCCTGCTTATCAATTTCACAAAACAATCCTGCACCACATCTTCAGCCTCATCGATATCATGCAGATAATGAGTGGCATAAAGACATAGCGGACGATAATACTGCTGAAATATCAAGTCTATCTCTTGCATAAACTTTCTCTACCTAAACTAAACTCTTATATAACAAAATAACCCTCCAAATCCGCAAAGACTTGAAGGGTTATTTATGACCTGTTGTCCCAGGCGGATTCGAACCACCACTGACAGAACCAAAAACTGTAGTGCTACCATTACACCATAGGACAATCAAATCAGTTGCAAAGGTAGTGGATTTTTTCTCCACTACCAAATATTTTCAATACTTTTAACGATTACTTAACGGTAATCAAGAAGTAGTTCTTTTTACCTTTCTGAACCAAAAGATACTTGCCGTCAATCAGGTCATCAGCAGTGATTACCTGGTCGAAAGCAGCGAGTTTCTCCTTGTTGAGTGAAACGCCACCACCCTTAACGAGCTTGCGCATCTCGCTCTTGCTTGGGAAAATCTGCATACCCTCCTGATTGAAGAGATCCACAGCAGTTCCACCGAGCAGGTTCTTGTCGAGGTCGTAGTGAGGAACATTGGCGAATACATCGTTCAAGGTAGCCTCATCGAGCTGAGCCAGATTCTCCTTGGTAGCCTTACCGAAGAGGATGTTGCTGGCTGCGATAGCCATATCCAAATCCTCCTGAGAGTGAACCATCACGGTAACCTCCTCAGCCAGACGCTTCTGAAGTACACGGCGACCTGGATCCTGCTTGTGCTCCTCTACGAGGGCATCGATAGTCTCCTTGTCAAGGTCGGTGAAGATCTTGATGTACTTCTCTGCATCGTCATCGCTTACGTTCAACCAGAACTGGTAGAAAGCGTAAGGTGTGGTGCGGTTGCGATCCAACCAGATGTTACCGCTCTCTGTCTTACCGAACTTCTTGCCGTCTGCCTTGGTAATCAATGGGCAAGTGAGGCAGAAGCACTCTGCGTCGTTACCCAATGTGCGGTGAATCAACTCAGTACCGGTAGTCATGTTACCCCACTGGTCGTTACCACCCAACTGGAGGCGCACGCCATACTTCTCATACTGATAGAGGAAGTCGTAGCCCTGGAGCAACTGATAAGTGAACTCTGTGAAAGACAATCCGTCGCGAGCCTCACCGTTCAAGCGCTTCTGCACGCTATCCTTCGCCATCATATAGTTAACCGTGATGTGCTTACCTACCACACGAGCGAAATCGAGGAAGGTGAAGTCCTTCATCCAGTCGTAGTTGTTCACCAACTCCGCCTTGTTAGGCTCATTGCCATCGAAGTCGAGGAACTTAGACACCTGCTTCTTGATAGCTTCCTGGTTATGATAGAGAGTCTCTGAATCGAGAAGATTACGCTCCTGGCTCTTACCAGAAGGGTCGCCGATCATACCTGTGGCACCGCCGACGAGGAGATAAGGCTTATGACCACAACGCTGCAAGTGGCGCAACATCATGATACCGCAAAGGTGACCGATGTGCAGAGAGTCTGCAGTAGGGTCGGTTCCGAGATAGGCTGACACCATGTGGGTGTTGAGATATTCCTCAGTACCTGGCATTATCTGCGCCAGCATACCACGCCATTTCAATTCTTCAACAAAATTTTTTGCCATCGAATGTGATTTCTTTATATATTATATAATATGTATATGGGGCCCAACGATACAGTCGGAAACTTACGGCACGGGATCATAGCCCGAACCACCCCAAGGATTGCACCTCAAGATGCGCCACACGGCCAAAGCCAGTCCCTTGAAGGGTCCATGCTTAAGGATAGCCTGTCTGGCATATTCAGAACAAGTAGGCTGAAAGCGACACGAAGGCGGTGTATAGGGAGTGATGCATACCTGATAGAAGCGGATGGGCAGCAAGAGTACCCAGGCGAGCACTTTCTTTACCCATTTCCATAAGATGCTGAGATTACTCATAGCCGTTCCACTAAAGAGTTGTTCCACTATCGTCAGACAGTCGTTCCACTAATCGTTGCAGGTTTTTCTGCATCTTGGCATCAATCTCATCAGAGTCGTGCAGTTTGCCGTCTTGCCAGATTACGGCGAGCAGCAGTTGCTTGTCGGGCATCTGTGCCATACGATCCAGCAGCCCATGCTTCCGGGTGCGGTAAGCCTCTCGTATCTGTCGCTTCACCCTGTTGCGCTTCACGGCTCTCTTGAAGAACCTTTTCGAAACGCTCGCCATCAGCTCCACGGGTGCACTCTCCTGTTCCTTCTTGTCAACAAGCAGATACACCATCTTCAAGGGCCATGCCGTCAGGGCACGGGATTTCCCGGAAAAGAGCTGGTCTATGAGCGTTTTCCGGCACAGATGCTCTCTCTTTCCGAAAGTGTTATCATTTTCTGTCAACATATAGCTTTGCTTCGTTACTTATTTGTTCGCTTAGCCGCTTTTTCAAGCTGCCTTGCTTATTTCTTGTTATTTCGCTTCAGATAATCCTTCAGCGCTCCGGTCATGGATGGGAACTCCTTGGTTGGAGCCTCCAGGTCGATGCGAAGACCTTCCTCCTCTACGGTTTTCACCGTGGCAGGACCGAAAGCACCCAGTGCGATTTCACCCTGCTTGAAGGTAGGGAAGTTCTTCTTCAAAGCCTTGACACCAGTAGGACTGAAGAAAATCATCATGTCATAATCGAAGTTCTTGATTTCTTCCTCGGTGAAGTCGTTGCTCACGGTGCGATACATCACGCACTCAGTGTGGTTCAACTTCTTCTCGTCGAGCAGATTCTGAACGTCGTCATTATGTACGCTGCTCAATGGAACCAGATATTTCTCGTTCTTATGGCGAGTCATCTGAGCCATCAATCCGTCTATCTTGCCAGTATCTCCGAAGAATACCTTTCGCTTGCGATACTGCACGTATTTTTGAATATAGAGTGCAATAGTCTCAATTACACAGAAATACTTCATGTCTTCAGGAATGGTGATACGCATTTCCTTTGCCAACTTGAAGTAATTGTCCACTGCATGGCGAGATGTAAAAACGACTGCAGTGTAGTCGAGCAGATTAATCTTCTGCTGACGGAATTCTTTCGCTGTAAGTCCCTCAACTTTGAAGAATGGACGGAACACACATTCTACGCCATACTCCTTCTCGATATCGAAGTAAGGAGATTTCTCACTGGCTGGTTTTGGCTGAGAAACTAAAATTTTTTTAATCATCTTGTCTTAAAAGTTTATTTTCAAATAATGACTGATTAATACGAGTCCACCCCAAAGGGCAAACAATGGTACTACTTCGAGAGCACAAAAGTACAAAAATATTTGCAAAAAAATGCCATTTCTCTTAAAAAAGATGAGGTAACTCTTATAAAATGACAATATTTTAACCAATACTAGCACTATTATGGTGTATATCACCGCCACTTGGAGCGATAAGTCGAAGTAAGACAGCAGCATAACTGCCGGGAACAACAGCACACCCTCGCACGATAACAGGAAGAGGTACGCCTTCAGCCACTGTTCATTTTTTTTCTTATCAAAGAACACCCAACCCGCCAAGGAATAGAGAAATGCCTTCAGCAGGAAGTAGCCCATCACGCAACCGGCATAGATGCTGATTACCAGATTCTGCTCGATGATGAATGTATCTCCGATGGATACCTTCGAGTAGATGAAGTATCCGATGGCC
Source organism: Segatella copri (assembly GCF_019249655.2). NCBI lineage: Bacteria > Pseudomonadati > Bacteroidota > Bacteroidia > Bacteroidales > Prevotellaceae > Segatella > Segatella copri. Next base: position 427,551 of record NZ_CP137557.1, on the reverse strand, counting down.
ACCAGAAGACAGGTCTGCACCACGAAGAACAGCTGGAAGCGCACCTCCGAACTGGTTTCCGTGATAACGGTGGTTCCCTCGCGCTGCGTGCGGAAGAAAGCCTTTGCCTGGCGGATGATGAAGTGCTTCGACTTGGAGAATGCAATGCATGCCAGCACAAAGCACAGCAGCAGCAGCGAGGTGATGAAGTTATCACCTGCCACCGTATAAGGCACAGGGTCGCCCGCCACTCCCAGTCGTCCACCCTTCAGCTCAGGATGGAAGAGCGAATCTTTCGAGAAGAACGACTCACGGTAGTATTGTGGCAAACTCACGTCTCTGAAGCTCTTGCCCGCCTCATGTCCAGGCAGGTGCAAGGTGTCAGGCATCTCGCTCCAGTGAATCTCACTGGGCTTGATATGCGCCCTGATCATCGAATCCTGTTGGGCAGGGGTCGCATTCTTAGGCAGCCAACTCAGCACCTGCTTAGGCGTGAGTTGGCTGCTATGGTTTTGCTTGTAGTTCTGCTGCTGCGACCCAGCCTCAGCATCTACTTCTGTATGTATCGAATCTGCTTGCTGCACCATTCTTTAATACCCGAATCCTTCAATCCGGTCTCTCTTATTTTGTTCGTTCCTTAAAGTCCGAAAAACTTCTTGATCTCATCCACCTTGTCGAGCTTTTCCCAGGTGAAGAGTTCCACCTTCATGGTCTTTGCATCGTGGTAACGGCTGGTGAAGGTCTTCTCCACTACCTCGTTCTTACGACCCATGTGACCGTATGCAGCTGTCTCGAAGAACATTGGCTGGCGCAACTTCAGCTGGCGCTCGATGGCCTTTGGACGGAGATCGAACATCTCGGCAATTTTCTTGGCGATTTCACTGTCGGTCATGTTCACATGACTTCTGCCATAGGTGTTTACATAGATGCTTACTGGCTCTGCCACGCCGATAGCGTAACTTACCTGTACCAGCATCTCGTCGGCTACACCGGCTGCCACCATGTTCTTAGCGATATAGCGGGCTGCGTAGGCTGCAGAACGGTCCACCTTACTTGAGTCCTTACCCGAGAAGGCACCACCACCATGGGCACCCTTGCCACCATAGGTATCTACGATAATCTTACGACCTGTCAAACCGGTATCTCCGTGAGGACCACCAATCACGAACTTGCCTGTTGGGTTCACGAAGTACTTGATGTCGTCGTTGAAGAGAGCCAGCACCTTGTCGCTCAGGTGAGTCTTCACACGAGGAATCAGGATGTTGAGCACATCCTCGCGAATCTTAGCCAGCATAGCCTCGTCGTCATCCTCGCCGTTAGCCTTCTTGATGAAGTCATCGTGCTGGGTAGAAACCACGATGGTATCGATGCGCTGTGGGACATTGTCGTCTGAATACTCGATGGTTACCTGACTCTTAGAGTCTGGACGGAGATAAGTCATCACCTTGCCCTCCTTGCGGATATCGGCAAGTACACGCATGATGAGCTGAGCCAAGTCGAGTGATACAGGCATGAAGTTGGCGGTTTCGTTGGTTGCGTAACCGAACATCATACCCTGGTCGCCTGCGCCCTGGTTCTCATCTTCCTCGCGGCTCACACCGCGATTGATGTCGTCGCTCTGCTCGTGGATAGCGGTGAGCACACCACAAGAGTCGCCGTCAAACTGATATTCGCTCTTGGTATAGCCAATCTTCTTGATGGTCTTGCGGGCGATGGTCTGCAAATCCACATAAACGTTAGAGCGAACCTCGCCCATGATTACTACCTGACCCGTAGTACAGAAGCTCTCGATGGCGCAGTGAGCGTGGTCATCGTAAGCCAGGAACTGGTCAAGCAAGGCGTCTGAAATCTGGTCAGCCACCTTATCTGGATGTCCTTCAGAAACTGATTCTGATGAAAACAAATATGCCATATTTTCCTTTAATTTTCTATTAATATTTCCTGTTCTTTATTTTGCGGCTGCAAAGTTACGCATTTTTTTTCAGATTCTGCCATTTTCCACTGAAAAATAGAGCGTAATTCCCCGGATATTCTACCATTTACGGCAGATTATCCCCCGAATGCTTTTCCCGATACTTGATATTGCGTGGATGATGGTAGAGGATGGCCTCCCTGAGGTCGGAAGTTTCTATGTGGGTATAGATTTCCGTGGTGCCGATATCCTCATGCCCCAGCAGTGCCTGAATCACCCTCAGGTCGGCTCCTCCCTTGAGCAGGGCGGTGGCGAAACTGTGGCGCAGGGTATGGGGCGAGATGGTCTTCTTGATGCCTGCATCCTGAGCCGCATTCTTGATCATGATGAGAATCATGTGGCGGGTGAGATGGGCACCTCGGCGGTTCAAGAAGACATAGTCTTCCTCGCCGGGTTTAATCTTCATCAGGTTGCGGTCGATATACCACAGGTTGATTTCCTTCAGCGCCTTTTCCGAGATGGGAACCAGCCTCTCCTTCTTGCCCTTTCCCATCACTCGGATAAACTTCTCCTCCTCATAAACCTGACTGATTTTCAGGGTCACCAGTTCCGACACGCGCAATCCGCAGGAGAAGAGGGTTTCGATGATAGCCTTGTTGCGCTGTCCCTCCCATTTCGAGAGGTCGATGGCAGACTCCAGCATATCCACCTCCTCCACCGAGAGATATTCCGGCAGATGTTCTCCTATCTGTGGCGATGGCAAGAGCTCCGTAGGGTCATCCTTCAGATAATCATCAATCACCAGGTAACGGTAGAAGGAACGCACGCCGCACAATACACGGGCATGCGAAGTTGCCGAGATGCCCTTGTCGTGCAGACTCGCCGAAAAGTTCTCCAGGTCTTCCAGTTTCATTTCCAGCACCCCCTTATCGTTGTTCCTGGCATATTCCATCAGATAATCCAGGTCGTGCCGGTACGCCTCCAGCGTGTTGGGCGAATAGTTTCGCTCCAGCTTGAGGTATCTCATATAGTTCTTGATGATGTCATTAGCCATTTTCTTATCTATTTTCTTGTCTGTTTCCAATTTTATTATTACCTTTGCATTCAGGTTAGCTGATATCAGCCAGCCTATTGCATCTGCAAAGATACAAAAAATAAACGATACAGACTTAAAAAATCATGTGATTATGAAGATACAGATTATTAATGGTCCTAATTTGAACCTCCTGGGCGTCCGCGAACCAGGCATTTACGGCAGCAACTCCTTCGAGAGCTACCTGCCCAAGCTGAAGGCTAAGTATCCTGATGTGGAGATTGAGTATTACCAGAGTAACATCGAGGGCGAGCTCATCAACAAGTTGCAGGAAGTGGGCTTCTCCTACGATGGCGTGGTGCTCAACGCCGGTGCCTACACCCATACCAGCATTGCCCTGCAGGATTGCATCCGCAGTCTGAAGTGTCCTTGCGTAGAGGTTCACATCTCGAATGTACACAAGCGTGAGGAGTTCCGCCATCATTCTTACATCTCCTGCGCCTGCCTCGGAGTAATCTGCGGCTTTGGTCTGGCGTCTTACGACCTTGCCATCGCCGGAATCTTAGCACAGAAGGAAAACAGGGAGTAAGATGACAGAGACTGAACTTATCGACAAATATATCTGCCAGCATATCGAGCCGGAGGGAGATTATCTCTACCGTCTCTATCGTGCCACCAACATCCATACCATCCACGGACGTATGGCGAGCGGGCACATCCAGGGCCGACTGCTCAAGATGCTGGTGCAGATGGTCCGCCCCAAGAATATTCTTGAGGTGGGCACCTTCAGTGGCTACAGCGCCATCTGCCTTGCCCAGGGATTGCAGGAGGGCGGCAAGCTCTATACATTTGAAATCAACGACGAGATGGAGGATTTCACCCGCCCTTGGATTGAGGGGTCGGATGTTGCCGACAAGATTGATTTCCGCATCGGCGATGCCAACGTTGAAGCACCCAAACTGGGTGTGATGTTCGACCTGGCTTTCGTGGATGGCGACAAGCGCACCTACATCGAGACTTACGAGATGGTGATGGGCATCCTGAACCCGGGAGGATACATCCTGGCGGATAATACCCTGTGGGACGGACACGTCATCGACCCGGCATACGACCGCGACCAGCAGACCAAGGGCATCCGTGCCTTCAACGACATGATAGCCCAAGACCCTCGCGTGGAAGTGGTGATTCTGCCGCTGCGCGATGGTTTGACACTCATCAGAAAGAAATAAGAATTCCCCATAAAAGTTCTATCCGCCAGTGGCGGATACAAATACGGCAGTGGCGAACATACATCCGCCACTGCCGTACGTCTATCCGGCAACACCGGATAGACTTTTTATTTCCCTATAATATCTAATCTTCTTGTATCCTATACTTTTTCTAGTTCAGCAAACGCTTGCTCAACGCCCTTACCGGATACCAGACTGAAAGCCAGCCCACGGCGATGACCGTTACGAAGATGATTGCCACATCCGTATAGTGAACGCTCACCGGATAGGCATCAACGATAAACGAACCTTCTGAATCGCCCAATCTCACAAAGCCATACTGCTGCTGCAACCAGCAGAGCAGCAAACCCAGTCCGATGCCTATCACGGCACCTATCACGGCTATCATTCTTCCCTCAAAAAGGAAGACATGCGTTATCTGCTTATCGTTGGCACCCAGATTTCTCAGCGTCACCACATCGTTCTTCTTGTCGATGATCAGCATCGAGAGCGAACCGATGATGTTGAAACATGCCACCACCAGGATAAAGGTCAGGAAGATATACGCCATCAGTTTCTCTATCTGCATAATCTTGAATGTATCCTCCTGCTGCTCGAATCTATCAAGCACCTTGTATTTGTTGCCTGCTATCTGCTGCATCTCTGCCTTCACCGCCTGCAGGTCGCTGCCCTCCTTCAGTCTGATTTCCAGGTCAGAGAGCATGCCCTGCTGGTCAAAGAGGTTGCGGGCAAAGGAGATGGAGGTGATGATGTAATTCTGGTCGTATTTCGACTGCTTCACGGCGAAGAGCACACCCGGCGATACCAGCGAATCGGCCACGAAACCGTCGCCCGGACTCATCATGTCGAGCTGTCCTTCCTTCTTTGGCGCATAAATCTTCAGGAAGCCATCCCATCTTGCCCCAATGCCAAGTGTCTGAGCCAGACGGATGCCCACCGTGCCATACTGCAGGTTGGCAGCACGGAGCGCGAAACTTCCATCGCCATAAAGAATATCGTTGATATGCGATAACTCTGCAAAGTTATCATCCACGCCCTTGATCTTCACCATTGTCTGTCGGTCGGCATAGATAGCCAGTGCCTGGTCTTCTACGGTTTCCGTAGCCACGTCCACCTGTGGCAACTGGCGTATCTTCGTCAGTATCGGGTCGTCGGCAGGCACCGTCTTTCCCTCCACCGGCATCACCTTGAGCTGCGGGTCGAAACTGGTAAAGAGCGATGCCACCAGGTCGTGAAAGCCGTTGAACACGCTCAATACGATGACCAGCGCCATCGTAGCCACCGCCACACCAATCACCGAAACAGAACTGATGACGTTGATGACGTGCGTACTCTTCTTGGAAAAGAGATACCTGCGGGCTATAAAGAATGGAAAATTCATTTGTCTTACTTCATTTATATAATATAGGGAGTCAAGGCAGTTGTCATAACTCCTTAACTCCCTTCAATCTTTCAGTTCTCTCTTTTACTTCTTCAAGAGTTCGTCGATGTGCTCCAGGTAATCCAGACTGTCGTCCAGGAAGAAGCGGAGCTCTGGAATGATGCGCAGCTGGTTTCTCACCTTTCTGCCCAAGTCGAAGCGGATGGTCTTCTCGTTGGCATTGATGTTCTTCAGAATCTCCTCACCCTTCTCAGATGGGAACACGCTGAGGTAAGCGGTGCAGATGCTGAGGTCTTGACTCACTCTTACCTTGGTTACACTTACCATCACGCCGTGCATCATGCGGGTCTGTGACTGGAAGATAAGACTCAACTCCTTCTGGAGAAGTCTTGATATACGGTTTTGTCTTGTTTCTTGCATAACTATAAACTATTAACTATAAATTATCAACTATTCAAGGTCCACGTGCGTCACGTCTACCTGCTCATGCAGGAATATCAGCGCCGACTCCTTGAACTTTTCCTCACTTTCCGTTGTCAGATACTGGCATGTGCCATTGTGGGTTATCATCTGCTCCATCTTAGGATGTCGCTTCAGGTAATCCTTCAGGCTGTTTGCCACATACTGTCCCTGTGGTACCACTCTCACGCCATCGGGAAGATTCTTCACGATGCTGCTCATGAGTAGTGGATAATGGGTGCAACCCAGGATGATGGTATCGATGTCCTCATCCATGCGCATCAGCTGGTCGATGCGCTTCTTCACGAAATAATCAGCACCAGGACTGTCAGCCTCGTTTGCCTCAACGATAGCTGCCCAGAGCGGACAAGCCACTCCGCTTACCTGGATATCAGGCCACAGCTTTCCTATCTCCATCTTGTAGCTCTCGCTCTTGATGGTTCCCTCGGTGGCAAGGATGCCCACGTGGCGACTCTTGGTCAGCGTACCTATCACCTCGGCGGTAGGACGGATGATGCCCAGCACGCGGCGGTCAGGATCCAGTTCCGGAATGTCTCTCTGCTGGATAGAGCGCAGCGCCTTAGCCGAAGCCGTATTGCAACCCAGGATAACCAGATGGCATCCCATGGAAAAAAGCTTCAGCACAGCCTGGCGGGTAAACTTATACACCACCTCGAACGAGCGAGATCCGTAAGGCGCACGGGCGTTGTCGCCCAGGTACATGTAGTCATACTGTGGCAACATCTGGCGCAGACCATGCAGGATGGTGAGGCCGCCATATCCGGAGTCAAAGATTCCGATAGGTCCGGGATTGGAAGGCAGCATCATTTCAGTTTCTCCTCCAGCGCAGCTGTAATATCCTCGCCCATCTCGGCATTGAGATAAGGAGCGGCATTGTTGTCGGTATTGAGGATGAAGGCGAATCCCTTCTCCTTACCCATCTTCTGAGCCTCCTCGTTCACCTTTGCCTTGAGTGGAGCGAAAGCCTCGTCCTCAGCCTGCTTCAGGAGTCGGTTAGCCTCAGCCTTGAAGGCGATGTTCTTCTCCATCAGTTCACGCAGTTCAGCCTGGCGCTTTTCCAGGATTGTCTTGGCATAAGAGCGCTGGCCATCGAGAAACTCCTCGTACTTGCTATTAAACTCATTCTCCACGCGCTTGGTCTCCTCATCATACTTTGTGCGCAGTTCGTCCATATTATGCTTGGCTATGGCGTAACCAGGCATGGTATGAAAAACCTGCTCAAAGCTGAAGTAGCCAAAACGCCATGCTGGCTGTGCAGCCACGGCAGCTGGTTGTTGTGTTTCCTCTGCCTGGCTCTGCTGTGCAGAAGCCGAGAGGGCAACAAGAGCGAAAGCCAAAAATAAGAGATTCTTTTTCATAATGCGTGATACCTTATTTGATTATTTTTGTGAATAGATGTGCTAGATGATAAATAAGGGCAGGCACTTGTGCCTGCCCTTAGCTTCATTATCGTAATACTTACGTTGGATTACTTAATCTTAGACTGAACTTCCTTGGTTACATCCACCACGTTGGCGCCGGTATAGATAGCAGTGCCATCCTCCATGATGTATGTATAGTTGCCAGCCTTGCCCACAGCCTCGATAGCAGCACGCACCTTGGCGATGATAGGCTGCATCAGCTCGCTGCTCTTCTTCTGCAACTCCTGCTGACCATCCTGGTAAGCCTGCTGAATCTTCTGCTGCAGAGTTTGGAGCTCTGTCTCCTTCTGCTGCTTGGCAGTAGCGTTCATGGTGCTTGCACCCTTCTGGAACTCGTCAGCCTTGCGCTGCAACTCATCCTGCATAGATTTCAGTTCGTTCTCCTTCTGCTTCTGGAGAGCTTCCATCTCGCCATTAGCCTTAGCTACGTCAGGCAAAGACTGCATAATCTGCTGGGTGTTAACCTTGCCAAACTTCTGAGCCATCATTGTCATTGGTGCACAAAGCATCAACATTAAAATAAGCTTTTTCATTTCTGTTTTATTCTTTTTTAATTATTATTCTTTGTTCGTAAAGAGCCCCGTTTAGAGCCGCGCCCTTTCTTTTCGGCTGCAAATATACAATTATTTCTCGAAATAACCTAAATTATTTGCTTGAATAACATTTATTACTTGTTAGAATAGCCTAATTTCTGCAATACTTCGTTGCTGATGTCTATTTTTGGCGATCCGAAGATGATTCCATTGTTGCTGGCTCTGTCGATAACAAGCGAGTAACCGCGCAGGTCGGAGATTTCCTTCACTGCGTTGTATATCTCCTCCTGAATAGGTCCCATCAGTGCCTCGCGCATCTTGTAGAGGTCGCCCTCGGCACCGAAGTATTTCTTCTTCAGGTCGCTGGCTTCCTTCTCTTTCTGCATGATGGCATCCTGCTTGGCTTTCTTCTGCTCCTGAGAGAGGAAGACCACCTCGTTCTGATAGTTCTTATACAGGGTGCTTGCCTCCAGGTTGATGGCCTCTACTTCGGCCTGCCACTTGCGGCTCACCTGGTTCAACTGTTCGTTGGCACGCTCGTAGGCGGGTACATTCTTCAGGATGTACTCCATATCTACCAATGCATATTTCTGTGCATGTGCTGAGATGGCTGCTACAGCCATCATCAGCATCAATACTATTTTCTTCATAAAATCCGTTTTTAGAATTCCTGACCCAAGATGAAGTGGAACTGGCTTCCACCCTTCTTATACTGGCTGCCGTTCCATACCTTGTCGAAACCGTAAGCCCAGTCGATACCCATCAAACCTACCATTGGCAGGAAGATACGCACACCTACACCGGCACTGCGCTTCATGCTGAATGGGTTGAAGTCCTTGGTGTCATACCACGCATTACCTGCCTCTACGAAGGTCAAACCATAGATAGTGGTATTGCCCAGCAGGAATGGATAACGCAACTCCAGTGAGAAGCGGTCGTAGGCATAAGCATAGTAACCGGTGTTGCGGGTATAAGATACGGAACCGTTCTCGTAACCACGGAGTCCGATGGTTTCCTCACCATAGTAAGATGAGTAACCGCTCATACCGTCACCACCCACATAGTAGGTCTCGAATGGACTCTTCTTGTATTTGTTGTAAGCACCGAGCAGACCGAGCTCTACGCGGGTCATCAAGACGAGACACTTCTGACCGCTGGTCAATGCGGTATAGGTCTTTGCCTTGAACTTCCACTTGTGGTACTCAATCCAGCGATACTTCTCCTGCTGCTCCTCAGAGTAGGTTGGAGAGTTGGCGTTGTTGGCGAGGTTCTTGTAGTCCTTGTTGTCGAACGCACTCCATGGTGGAGTGAGGTTCACGCTTGCCTCGAACTCTGAACCACGACGTGGGAAGAGCTGGTTGTCGGTTGATGTACGGTTCAATGCGATGGTCAAGTTCAAGTTGTTCGCATTACCGTTGGTCATCAGCATGTAGCTCCAGTTTCTCATCATGTAGCGCTGGTAAGCCAACTGCACCGACAGGGTGAAGTAATCATCTGGCCAGCGGAGGCGCTTACCCCAACCGAGGCTCACACCCACCATCTGGATGTACTTATCCGGGTCGTAATAATTCTCGTAGTTATTGTAGTAACCAGAACCGTAGCCATACATGTAACTCATGTAGTTGTTCATGTAGGCACTGTTGTAGTAGTTGCTCGACACGTCAGTACTCTTGCTGTAGTAGGCACCCACACTAAACTGGATAGGACGCTTGCCGCCAAACCAGTTGGTAGAGTAGCTTACGTTGTAGCTCTGGTAGTAGGTACCGTTGGTCTGTGCACCGATGCTCAGCACCTCACCATCACCGATAGGCATGATGCCACGATGCTCCTTATTCTTATTGAAGAGGTTTGCCATAGAGAAGTTGTTGAGCTTCAAGCCCACACGTCCGATGACACCCGTCTGACCCCAACCGAGCGAGAACTCAATCTGGTCGTTACTCTTCTGCTCCAGGTTCCAGTTTACATCCACGGTTCCGTCCTCGTAGTTAGGCTTCACGTCTGGGCTAACCTTTTCTGGGTCGAAGTGTCCCATAGAAGCCAACTCACGAGCCGAACGCATCAGCGCCTCCTTAGAGAAGAGGTCGCCTGGCTTGGTACGGAGCTCACGGCGCACCACATTCTCATAAAGACGGGTGTTACCGTTGATACGTACGTGGCTCAGGTAAGCCTGAGGTCCCTCTGTTACGCGCATCTCCAAGTCAATGGAATCACCGTCGATATTGATTTCGGCAGGATTGATGCTGGAGAACACGTAACCATTGTTGTAGTAGAGGTTCGCCACCGCATCATCATCCTCGTTCAATCGCTTGTGCAGAATCTTCTGGTTATATACATCACCCTTCTTCATACCCAACAGATAGTTGAGCCTGTCTGTCTGATATACGGTGTTACCCACCCAGTTGATGTTGCGCACGAAGTACTGCTTGCCTTCGTCCACCTTGATATATACGTTCACATGCTTCTCGTCGAAGTTGCTGATGCTATCCTCCAGAATCTGGGCGTCGCGATAACCATACTCATAGTATTTTTCGATGAGTTTCTGCTTATCTTCCTTCCAGCGCTCAGGAGTAAACTTCTTCGACTTGAAGAAGGTGGCAAACTTGCCTGCCTCATGGGTCTTGGCAAAGGCACCCTTCGAGAAGAATCCACCCTTGATCTTGCGGTCAGAGAGTTTCTCGTTACCGTCGATGGTAATCTGATGAACCTTGATCTTCTGTTTCTTGTCCACGATGACATCCAGAATCACCTGTCCCTTGTTAGCCACGTCGTCGCGCTGGTTAATCTGGATATCGGCATTCTTGAATCCCTTGTCGTCGAAATACTTCTTGGCGAGAATCTTGGCACGGTCGAGCATGTTAGGGGTCACCTGCGTACCCTTCACCATACCCAGCTTCTGCTCCATATCCTCACGCTCACTCTTCTTCAAGCCCACATAGTTGATGTTCGAGATACGAGGGCGCACAGCCAGATAGATGTGCAGATAGAGTTTCTCGCCTACGATGGAGTCGGCAGCGATAGCAACCTTCGAGAAGAGGCCATGCTTCCAATAACGCTTCACAGCACTGGTGATTGCATCGCCAGGAACTTCTATTTCATCACCCACCGAGAGTCCGGAGATACCCGTGAGCACGTAGTCCTCGTATCCTTCCACACCCGAAACGTTGATACCGCCGATGGTCAGCGTGCGGGGTGTTCCGGCATACGAGATGTCGGGATTAACGATTTTATCTTGTGCCAGCATCTGCACACTCGCCATAACGCCCAGCAGCAGGATGAAAATCTTTCTAAACTTGTTCATTTATATACCTTATTATATATATAATATCTATAACTTATCTTCTTTGCTTACCTATCATCGTGGAGATGTTACTTGCTTTCCTCCTCTGCCTCTACCTGTGCCTCGGTCTTTCCGTAGCGGCGCTGGCGGGTCTGGAAGCTCTCTATAGCCTTGTGCAGACACTCCTCGTTGAAGTCTGGCCAATATGTGTCACAGAAGTAAAGTTCCGAATAGGCAATCTGCCAAAGCAGATAGTTGCTGATGCGCAACTCACCGCCCGTACGGATCAGCAGGTCTGGGTCTGGCATGAAGTTGGTCTCCAGGTGCTGCTCGAAGTTCTCCTCGGTCAGCATCTTCTCCACTTCTTCATAGCTGGCGCCCTTCTCCATGGCTTCCTTCACGGTTTCCTTCATCGCCTTCATGATTTCCCAGCGTGAGCTGTAGCTCAGTGCCACCACCATGGTCATGGCGTCGTTCTTGGCGGTATGGTCCATGGTTTCCTGCAACTTATCCTGCACAGCCTGTGGCAGACGCTTCATATCGCCGATTACACGGAAACGCACGTTGTTCTTCATGAAGATTTCATCCTCCAGTGAAGTGAGCACCAATCCCATCAGAGCCGAGATTTCGTCGGCAGGACGATTCCAGTTCTCTGTAGAGAAGGTATAGAGGGTGAGATACTTCACGCCGAGGCGAGTACACTCTGATGTGATGCAACGCACTGCGTCAACTCCAGCCTGATGGCCGTAGCTGCGGTCCTTACCTCTTTCAGTAGCCCAGCGTCCATTGCCATCCATGATGATGGCGATGTGCTCAGGAATTCTGTTCATATCCAAGTTGTTCATATAATATTCTTCTTTATTTACGAGTTCTTAATCTTCCTTATTACAAGTTTTACATCTTTCGCTGAAACTGTAGGTGAGCGATAACTGGAGCATCGAGTAGCAGTCGGTGTTCTTGAAGGCTCCGCTGCTCTTGATGAGATAGGGGTCTTTCACCCCGTCCAGTTCGTCGTTCAGCGAGAAATGGATGGTCCAGTCCACGCCGATGTTCAGCCTGTCTGTCACCTTATATTTGGCGCCGATGCCCAGGGGCACGTTGGCGGTAAATACATTCTTCCCGTCTCCCTTCACAAAGGTGGCTCCCAGGCCGCCAAACACGAAGGGCACCAGCCTTTTGGCTCCGCGATAGTCCCTGCCTGTGCCGTAAGGCCAGAAGTTATACTCAAACACCAGGCTCATATCCACCAGCGTGTTGTTGAAGGAGTAAGGTGCCTCCTGATAGTCGGGATAGTAGGTTTCCACCTTGTCGGTGGATCCTTTCAGTTTGCCGAACGCCAGGTTGAGCCGCAAGTCCTTGTATGGGTCGAAATTATATCTGCCCACGATGGCTCCCATCGGCTGCTGGTTGGCAAAGACATTGCCGTTCAGGTCGCCTTCGTAAGCCACCAGACCAACGCCCGCACCTATCTCCATGCGATATTGCGGGTCGTCCTGCGCCCTTGCCCATTGCATCTGGAACAAGAGGCACAGCAGCAACAGGAAGTTGCGCAAGCTGATTTTCATTTCCTATACCTTATTATATATAATGTCTTGTTAATGCTTTGCCAAACGAGGGATGGCTTAGTCCTTGCGCCAGCCATCGATGTTATAGCGTCCCTTCCATACGTAACCGTTGCGGATTACCCAGTAGAAGTGGTTGTTGTCGCGGCAGAAACCGAAGCGGCCGGTATTTGCCTTGAACTCTGCTGGCAGGGTGATGAGCGAATCCACCGCCCAGGTCAGTCCGTTGTCCTTGCTCTTATACCAGTTGCCGTTGCTTCCCAGAGCCACATAGCCGGTATCGGCAGCGCAGGTAATCACCTCGCTCATCATCGGCAGCATGTTCTTAGCCTGGTTGGCATCCACATCCATATAGTTCCAGGCATATTCAGGAGCATTGCTGGCATAATCTGCCACATGAGTCCAGGTGGTAGCGATGGTATCGCCGTAGCTGGCATCACGGGTTCCCAGGAGGAGTACGTTCTCGGCATTCTTCACCGAAGCGATGCCCGAAACGCTCATGCTCAGGTTCTGGGTTGGCAGGAGATCATATTTTGCATCTATCTTCTGGGCTGTCCAGGTGGCTCCCTTATCCTTGGATACGGAGATGCCAGTAGCCGTGAAGGCATAGAGATACTTGCTGCTGGCACCAGCCAGCTGCTTGAGTTCGCTGTTCTCTCCCACCTGCTGCCAGGTAGCAGCATCGGCAGAAAGATAAACCTTACTGCCTGAAAGGAGGAAGATATTGCCATCCATCATCACGGCATTCTGATAGTCATCAGCTGCGAAAGCCTGGTTAGGGGTAACCTCTGTCCACGCAGTACCGTCTGTATAAGAAGTCTTGTATATCTTCATACCCTCGGCAGTCTTACCGAAGGCATAAATGTATTCGCCCAGGGCGAGCACCTTCACATCCTGGAGGGCAGCCAAAGCAGCCTGTGCTCCTTTAGCCTGCCAGTTGAAATCGTATGGCTTCTCCTGATGCACATTCACGGTCACGGTGTAAGTGGTGTATGCAGAGAAGGCATTGTTGTACACGCGGATTTTGCGTGGCTGCGAGAAATCGATGGAGTCGGTGCTTGAATAATAGACAGCCGAATCAAGATTCTCTGGTTGTTTAGCATGCATCAGGATCACCGGACTGCTGTTCTTGCTGGCGATGGTAGCCAACACGGCAGCTGTCCTTGTACCGGCTGGCAAGGAATCCGCATTATAGATCTGACGGGTGGTCTGATTTATATAAAATTTATAGTTGGAGCCCGTCACGTTCGACTTCAGCAGGGTATCCTTTCCGGCAGCAGTCTTAGCATATCTGTCGAGGTTACCGAGCGAGAAGCTGGTGATGGCCGTATCGTATGTATATTCCACAGTTGTATCGTCGCTGCTCAAGCAAGATGAGAGCGAGAAAGTAGCTGTAATCAGTGCTATGAAAGCAAAAAACTTCCTTTTCATTCTATTCAATTTTTCTTTTTAGCTGCAAATTTACGGAGAATTCTTCAAAAATCCGCCCTTTTCACCTTATTATTATGCAAATTATTCATTTTAGGGGCTTTTTTTATATTTTTTAGTGATTAAGAGCTAGGAAAAGACATGAAATCGGGGAAAAACGGGAAAATCATAGACGAAGAAATCCCGCTTCTCTTGCGAGAAACGGGATTCCATATTTAGCATGAATTCGAATTGTCGAATTAGAGTTGTGGACCAGCAGCAACGAGAGCCTTACCAGCCTCGTTTGTCTCATACTTCTTGAAGTTCTTGATGAAGCGAGCAGCCAAATCCTTAGCCTTCTCCTCCCACTGAGAAGCATCAGCGTATGTATCACGAGGATCGAGGATCTTAGGATCTACGCCTTCCAACTGTGTAGGAACTACGAAGTTGAAGAATGGGATAGTCTTTGTAGGAGCTGCGTCGATTGAGTGGTCGAGGATAGCGTCGATGATACCACGTGTATCGCGGATAGAGATACGCTTGCCTGTACCGTTCCAACCTGTGTTAACCAAGTATGCCTTAGCACCAGACTTCTGCATCTTCTTTACCAACTCCTCAGCGTACTTAGTTGGGTGCAACTCCAAGAATGCCTGACCGAAGCAAGCAGAGAATGTTGGAGTAGGCTCGGTGATACCGCGCTCTGTACCAGCCAACTTAGCTGTGAAGCCAGAGAGGAAGTAATACTTAGTCTGCTCAGCGTTCAAGATAGATACTGGTGGCAATACACCGAATGCATCTGCTGAGAGGAAGATAACCTGCTTAGCAGCTGGACCCTGAGAGAATGGACGCTGGATGTTCTTGATGTGGTAGATAGGATAAGATACACGAGTATTCTCGGTAACAGTCTTATCTGCGAAGTCAATCTTACCATCCTTAGCTACAGTTACGTTCTCGAGGAGAGCGTCACGTGTGATAGCACCGTAGATATCTGGCTCAGACTCCTTGTCGAGGTTGATAACCTTAGCGTAGCAACCACCTTCGAAGTTGAACACACCCTCGTCGTCCCATCCGTGCTCATCGTCACCGATCAACTTACGCTTAGGGTCTGTTGACAATGTAGTCTTACCTGTACCAGAAAGACCGAAGAAGATAGCTGTATTCTCACCGTTCATATCTGTGTTGGCAGAGCAGTGCATAGAAGCCATACCCTTCAATGGCAAGAAGTAGTTCATCATAGAGAACATACCCTTCTTCATCTCACCACCATACCATGTGTTGATGATAACCTGCTCCTTAGAAGTTACGTTGAATACAACGGCTGTCTCTGAGTGGAGACCCAACTCCTTCCAGTTCTCAACCTTTGCCTTAGAAGCATTGTAAACGATGAAGTCTGGCTCCTGATCGAACTCAGCCTCGTTCTGAGGACGGATGAACATATTTGTTACGAAGTGTGCCTGCCATGCTACCTCAACGATGAAACGTACCTTCATACGTGTATCCTTGTGTGTACCGCAGAAACCATCTACTACGAACAACTTCTTGTT
Source organism: Segatella copri (assembly GCF_019249655.2). Lineage (NCBI taxonomy): Bacteria > Pseudomonadati > Bacteroidota > Bacteroidia > Bacteroidales > Prevotellaceae > Segatella > Segatella copri. The sequence goes on along the minus strand of NZ_CP137557.1, from coordinate 411,793 downwards.
AGAAAGCTCCTTCTTAGCGATCTCCTTAACGGCATTCCAAGCCTCTGGAGTAGCCTTGTGGTTATCGTTGTGATACTCCTCAGAATCCCACCATACAGTGTCGTGAGATGTAGCATCGTCAACGATGAACTTGTCTTTAGGAGAACGACCTGTGTAAATACCAGTCATTACGTTAACTGCACCGAGCTCAGTCTCCTGACCAACCTCAAAACCCTCGAGACCTTCCTTAGTCTCCTCATTGAACAATACCTCATAAGAAGGATTGTAGAGAACCTCAGTTGTACCTGTGATTCCGTACTTTGCCAAAACTGACTTATCAAACTTTGCCATTTTATTTTAAATGTATTTAAGTTGTGAATAATTTCTCTTTACCTTGGTTGATAGAAGAAACCATCATTCTCCCAAAACCGCCGCAAAGGTACGAAAAATATGTTTTATAGCAAAGATTCTTAGATAATATTCTTGCTTTTTAAAATCTTTTTAGGTTAAAGAATCAAAAATCAGCCAATTCATCTATAATTTGCCATATTGACTTTGCAAATATTCCGGCTAATCTGCTTCTATATGTGCTTTGCTTTCCACCTATTTATATATAAAAGGAGAATATACGCCATATACAAGAGAGAATAAACGCCATATATATAAAGAGAAGAAGGAGGCTTTTGATGCTCCCCGAAAAAAAACAGAAAAACATTTTGTAGTTTCCGCATTAAATCGTATCTTTGCAGAAATTTAGCAATAAACAAGCAAGTTTTTAAGATATAACGAGAAATTAAAATATTACAGCTATGGAGATTATCAATCTGAGCGAGCATAACAGCATCATCAACAGATACCTGGCAGAGATGCGTGACTGCGACTATCAAAAGAACCGTCTTCTCTTCCGCAACAACATCAAGAGAATCGGCGAGTATGAGGCTTTTGAGATTTCAAAGACCCTCAATTATCAATCTAAAGAGGTGACCACCCCGCTGGGCGTGGCACAAGTCAATCTTCCTACCGACAAGATTGTCATCGGTACCATCTTCCGTGCCGGTCTGCCTTTCCACGAGGGTTTCCTGAACATCTTCGACCATTCGGGCAATGCCTTCGTTAGTGCCTATCGCGAATATACCAACAAGGAACATACCGAGATTGGCGTTCACATTGAGTATCTGGCTACCCCAGACCTCACCGACAAGACGCTCATCATCGCTGACCCTATGCTTGCCACCGGCATCAGCATGGAAATGGGTATGAAGGCGTTTCTTACCAAGGGCAATCCTAAGCACATCCACGTGGCTTGCGTCCTCGCTTCGCCAGAAGGCATCGAGCACGTAAAGAAGACTTTCCCAGAAGACAAGACCACCATCTGGTGCGCTTCTATCGACGAGGGATTGAACGAACATAAATACATCGTACCAGGATTCGGCGACGCCGGAGACCTCTGCTACGGCAACAAACTGTAAAAGAGTGTGAGTCATTATTCATCGGATTACGCAGAATAAACGGAACCTTAACCGCCTTCATCAGATTACTCACGGATTTTAAACGGAAACTCGACCTGACGGTCGTGGCGATACCCCCTAAAGCTGGAAAAAGCCAGCCTATACGGCGCTAGCCCAATGGCCGTAAGGCCAAATCCGTTTAAATTCCGTGCGTAATCCGTGGAGCAAGAATGTTCCGTTAACTCAGCGTAATCCGATGAAGAAAATCTATGAAGAAAAGAAAAAGAGGAACACTACACTCCATCTTTTTAATAATGGAACGAACTGCCGCCCAGGAACTCTCGCAGAAGCGAAGTAGGCGGCAGATTATTATAAATGCGCTCTTTTAGAACAAAAATCGTATCGTCAAGCGCACAGACGATAAAACAGGAAAAGTTTTTGTTACATAAGACAAAGTTCGTTTTAAATTAATCTTGTATATTTGCACCCATAATTTAATTATTAACAAAAATGTCAAACGTATGAAAAAGATTATGAGAAGTACTATAATAACAGCAGTGTTAATCTGCATTTTTACCTTAGTGGTCAGTTGCTCTAATAGCGACGAAAATATCACGTCATATAGTAAGTATGAGGTTCCTACCGATATAATGATAGAGACTCCAGACAATCAGATTCTTGTCATAAACTCAAAAGATGACTTTGAAAAGTATTTCAAGAATTGTGCAAGTAGCGCAAGACCTAATACAAAATTAGAGCTACCTGTAGTGAACTTCCAAAAATATACGCTAATCTACATACAAGGAGAATCACCACATGGGATTGCCAAACTAGAGAGTTCCTTGGAGCCTATAGAAAACTGCAAAATTCTATCTATCCATATAGAACAGAATTATACAAATGTGATGCAAAGATGGAATGTGGCATATCTTATCGATAAAGAAGATAAGCCAAACATCAAATTACAATACCACATAATAGCCCCATAGTCTAAAGGGAAAGAGTGGTATTTATCCCAAAAAGTGGCGATAGGTGTGCTAAATCTCATAAAAAAACATAGATTTAGCACACCTATCGCCACTTTTTGACGTAATAGCTCTGTAATAGCTCTAAACAAGCCTTGCCTGCATCACATGCCAGAAACCTTTAATAATGGAATGAGCTGCCCCCCAGGAACTCTCGCAGAAGCGAAGTAGGCGGCAGATTGTTATAAGGTATTCCCTTGAAATACTTCAGGAACTTGAGAAGGCGATATGCCTCGGCATGCTCCTCGCAATTTTCCGGAACCTGCTGCAATAGAGGCTCTGCCTGCATCTTGATAACCGACAACTCATAAAGCATCGCCGTGTTGAACATAGCATCAGCATTCTCCTGATATGGGAATATCCACTTGTTCTCACCTGCCCTTACCGAAGGCCAGCGATGAATCGTCTCCTGCGCTGACACACCCCTATACTTATAGTCGCGGATGATGCGACGGAGCAATCGGTTGTCGGTGGTAGGGATATAGTTATGATTATCCAGCAGAATGGTGGTCAGCGCCGACGCATACACACGATAAATCTGCTCCTGCGGAATATGAGCCGTCAGTTCTGGGTTCAAGGCATGGATTCCCTCAACCACCAGCACATTGTTAGGCTCCATCTTCAGCTTCTTTCCACTCTTCACACTCTTGCCCGAAGGGAAATCATATTTCGGCAACTCCACCTCCTCGCCACGGAAAAGAGCATTAAACTGCTCGTTCAGCAGATCGAGATTCAGGGCATAGATGCTCTCAAAATCATATTCGCCATTGTCATCCTTCGGCGTCCTGTCTCTATCCACAAAGTAATCGTCCAGCGAAATCTGTAGAGGCTTCAGTCCGTTCACGGCAAGCTGGATGCTCAATCGCTTGCAGGATGTGGTCTTGCCCGAAGACGAAGGACCAGCCAGCAACACGAGCTTCACGCCCTGACGGTTCGCAATATCCTCGGCTATCTTGGCTATCTTCTTCTCCTGCAGTGCCTCACTGATGTTGATGATGTCGGTGGCATGTCCCGCATCTATCGCCTGGTTGAAGTCGCCCACGGTTCTGATGCCCAGGATGTCCTGCCAGCGATGGTGCTCCTTGAAGATGTCGAACATCTTATCCTGCTTCGTCATCTCGCCCAATTTATCCGGATCCTTGAGCGAAGGAATGCGCAGCAGCATGCCATCGTAATACTTCTCCAATCCGAAGAGATAAAGCCCCGAAGTGTTGGTGAGCAGCGTGCCGTAATAGAAATCCACATATTCACCTATTTTATAATAGGTGGTATAGATGGAGCCGGAAGTCTTGAGCAGTTTCACTTTTTCCACATCCCCCTTTTCCTGAAACAGGGCGATGGCATCCTCGGTAGGCACCATGTATCGGCGTATCGGCATCTTGGCATCGATGATTTCCTGCATGCGGCGTCGGAGGATGTTCACATCCTCTTCCACTACCGGGCGACCCAGACGGATATCTACATAGAAACCGTTGGATACGGGGATATCAATCACCACATCCGTATTGGGATAGATGTCCTGCACCGCCTTGCACAGCACGAAGAAGAGGGTGCGGGTGTAGGCGCGCGAACCGGAGGCGGAGGCCATATCAAGAAACTCAACATCCTTGGAGTTATAAACACGATAATGCATGCCTTCAACCTTATTATTTACCCTTGCAGACACCGGTCCGTGGGTCATTTTGAGGTCAAATGCAGAAAAAACATCAAAAAGTGTGCTCCCGATTTCGACTTTCTGAGTTTTTTTATTATTTTTGCAACGGATTTGAATCATTTGTTTCATTTGTATTAAAATGATGTTACAATGTTATACTAATCTATGCCTTTTGAAGCCCTGCTAAAGACACTTCTCAGGCAATGCCTGCCCGCAATACCGCGGACTAGGCTTACAGAGCGTAAAGTTACGAAAAAAATCGTGAACTTGGTGTACTTGACAACATTAATTAAGTTATAATATGTCGATTTGGATATTTTTTAGGCTTATTGGAGCACTCGCCTTACTTATGTTTGGTATGAAGACCATGAGCGACAGTTTGCAGAAGATGGCAGGACCACAGCTCCGCCATGTGTTAGGAACTATGACCACCAATCGTTTGACGGGCATCCTCTCGGGTACGCTCATCACCGCTGCGGTGCAGTCTTCTACAGCTACGACGGTGATGACCGTATCATTCGTCAATGCCGGTCTCCTTACCCTTGCCCAGGCGATTTCCGTCATCATGGGCGCCAACATTGGAACCACACTCACTGCCTGGATCATGAGTGCGGGTTTCTCGTTCAACATCACGGATTTTGTATGGCCGGCGTTCTTCATCGCCATCATCCTCATCTATAGTAAGAAGCGCAAGATTATCGGCGACTTCATCTTCGGTATATCCTTTATGTTCCTAGGCTTGGGTACGCTTCGCCAAACCGGCATCGACATGGATCTGGCTCATAACCAGCCAGTTCTCGATTTCTTTGCAAGTTTCGATCCCCACAGTTTCCAGACCACCATCACCTTCCTGCTCATTGGTAGTGTCCTGACCATGTGCGTGCAGAGTTCGGCAGCCGTCATGGCGATTACGATGATTCTCTGCTCCACTGGCGTATTGCCTATCTATCAGGGTATTGCGCTTGTGATGGGTGAGAATATCGGTACCACGGTCACCTCTAACGTGGCAGCACTCACCGCCAACACCCAGGCACGAAGAGCGGCGATGGCGCACATGGTGTTCAACATCTTCGGTGTACTCTGGATACTCTGCGTGTTCCGTCCGTTCATCCATCTGGTTTGCGGTTGGGTAGGTTTCGACGATATGATGGAGAAGAGCGATCCTCATTTCGTTGCCAATGCAGCCAAGCTGTCGTTTGTGCTAGCCGCCTTCCATACCACGTTCAACCTCTCCAACACCTTTATCCTGGTTTGGTTTATCCCTCAGATAGAGAAGTTGGTATGCAAGATTATCCGTCCAAAGAAGAATGCCGACGAGGACGATTTCCGTCTGCGTTTCATCCAGAGCGGTATCATGAAGACTCCGGAAATCTCTGTATTGGAGGCTCAGAAGGAGATTCATTGTTTCGCAGAGCGCATCCAGCGTATGTTCGGCATGGTGAAGGAACTCCTGGGCGAGACCAACGACGATAAGTTTATCAAGCTCTATACCCGCATCGAGAAGTACGAAGGCATCTCCGACAACATGGAGATTGAGATTGCGAAGTATCTCGACCAGGTGAGTGATTCTCATCTTTCTGACGAGACGAAGGCGAAGATTCGCGCCATGCTGCGTGAGATTTCAGAGATTGAGAGTATCGGTGACAGCTGTTTCAACATCGCCCGTACCCTGAACCGCCGCATCCGTGGCAAGGAAGATTTCATTCCTTCTCAGTATGAGCACATGCACCAGATGATGGAGCTTACGGATAATGCCCTCACCCAGATGAACATCACTCTCGTAGGTCATAAGGGGGACAACGATGCCAACCTCTCTTTCAACATCGAGAACGAGATCAACAACTATCGCAACCAGTTGAAGAGCCAGAACATCAACGATGTAAACAACCATCTCTACACCTACGCCATCGGTACCATGTACATGGATATCATCCAGGAGTGCGAGAAGCTCGGCGACTACGTGGTGAACGTAGTGGAGGCCCGCATGGGTGTAAGACAGCATGAAGCTTGATTTTAGTTGATAGTTAAGAGTTTATAGTTTAAAGGGCATGAAGTTCACAAACGTGATCTCCATGCCCTTCGCTTTTCTTCATCATCTATACTTTTACATTCTATTCTTCTACACGTGCATTCTCCTGGGTTGCATTTTCCTTTTCCAGGAGACACCATTTGATGCCTCCGTTCTGTCCTGCCACATAATTGCAGAGCGGGATGCCGGGATGATGCAGATTGGAGAGATAGAGAGGCTCATCGGCTACTAACTGATGGCAGACGAAGGTATCGCCCACCGACAACTTGCTGTTCACGCTTTCCATCACCTCGAAGCGGTCATCGCCACAGTATTCTATCACGAGGAGTCTTCCCGGGTTCCATTTCACCTTTACCTGTTCCCCCAGGTTGAGCGCTTCCGCCACGAGCTTGCTTTTCACGAAGAATCGGCTCGAAGAGACAGCATTCTTTCCTGCCACAAACGATTCCCAATCGGGATATCCCACCATACGGGAGAGAAGATTGAGGTTATATACGCTTGGTTTGCAGGATGTTACTACATATCCCCACATACGTTTCAGGGTACTCACCGAGATGGTTTCGTTGGTATATCCCAAAATCTGGCAGGTGAGGAACTCAAAATCCTTTGGTGACATGATGGTTCTTCCCACCAATGTTTCCACCTCGAGTTTGAGTCGTTCGAAATCTTCTTGATTGAAATGTTCTACCATATCACTTTCTTTTTTCTAGTCCGTTTTATACAAATAAGCCATTTGCAGCGACAAAGATACACATTATTTTCCATTCATTCCTCATTTTCTCCCACTTTTTTTTGCAACCAGGTGAAAATGAATCAAAATGAACCAACTTTGTAGCAGGAAAAGACACATTTCAAGCATCAGAAAAGCTCGTATTTAGTATTAAGAAAACTCATTTCAAGCATCAAGGAATGTTCCCCGAGGCTTTGCCCAACTTTGCCCGGAGCTTTGGGCACTTTTAACCGGGATTGTCGGTTAAAAGCACCCGTGTTCCCGGACATGGTTGCTCATGTTCCCGGGCATAAGTACTCATGTTCGTGGGTACAAAGTGGCGAACCACATCCAGTGTTGCTCCATGTTCGCCCCCTTTGGGGACAGAAGGAAACTACTTGCGATAGTGCGGCAAAATATCCTAATCCCAAAATTTATACTGATTTTTGGGATTAGAGGCAAAAAAGGATGAAATGAAGCCTTTTTTGAAGCATCAATCTAACTCTTCCACCAGGCATTCCATGTCTTCTGCCAGGTGTCCCATATTCCGTCAGGAGTCCCTTCTTCCGTTTGGAAATAGCGTGGTAACAAATGGCAATAGCGTGGTAATAGAGACAGGGTTATTACCACGCACAAACAACTATATATCAAATAGTTATCTTCCGCGTGGTAATAGTGGTATTAAATTTTAAAAACTTTTTTGGGTTCTTCTCAAATTTTGGTACATTTATGTATCTAAGTTTGAGGAGACCTTTATCTGCAAAAGAGAAATCGATGCTCTTCCACCCATAATTCGCTTTGCGGTCTTTATCTTGTTGACCGAACCTTCAAGGATTCCATTGTTCAATTTGCTAGCAATAGAATTATTGATGGCGGAATAGTCCTTAATCAGTCCTTTGGCAAACTTTTCCATTTTCTCATTACCACATCCTATGACCATGTTAATCCATTTGTACAAGTTCATTTTGACCTCTCCGCTCAAAATGCCTTGAAATGTTGTTATATAATAGGCTAAATCGGTAATATGCAAGTCCTGCAGAAACAATCTGACTGTATCAGTCTTGGTTTTCCAGTTGAAGTGAACTATTGAATTCCAAAGGTCATACTCTTCGCTCCTGATAGTTGCCTTTGCAAGAAATGCCTTGTAGGCATCATCGTATGCCTTCCAGTCTTCCTTCCATTTTTCTCTCAGTAGAAAAAGAAGTCTTTTCAGTATTTCTTTCTTCTCTGTAGAATGTAACCCCTTGGTAACCACAGAGTAATCCAATGACTTTTTACAGAGAATCCTGTTTGTAATAGATTCTATGGCTTTGTAAGCCCTTAGTTGCGTTGGGTTGAGCAAGTCCTCATATTTGGTGTTCCTTAGCTTTCCCATCTTAAATCCATCAAACCCTGTTTTGTCATGGATTTCACTCAAAGTCAGTCCTTGCCTTGCATAAAGATCCATGAAAGTGTTCCATTCAGCCATTTTCTTGATTCTTCTTGTATCCTTGCACATCGATTCCAAGACTGCATATATGCTGGTATAAAGCCAACCTCTACTTATTTGTGGCTTAATGGGACCAACTAGACCTTGAGTCAGCAACTCCATTCTCTTATGCAAAAACTCCTGCAGAATCTTTGGAAAGACTGCGCTCGTCAAGTCTTCAATGACATGGAATTTGTCTGTGATAGCATGTGCTGATGGGGCTCCTTGCTTGATAGCCTTAATGAAGCATCGTCCCCTATCACGAGTGATAGTATCGACTTTCTTGTATTGTTTCAAGACATTTGCCACAATCGAAGAATCTCTAGAGTCTATCAGTTCCAAAATCTCGCCTGTGTCATGGTCTACGATAACACTGCCATAGGTATGTCCCTTTCTCTTGGCAAAGTCATCTATGCCTATATTCCTGGCAGTCCTGTCTGGAAGTCTTTGGATCTTTTTCAAATGATTTATGCAAGTATTTGGACAGCAGGTGATTCCCATCTTTCTCATGACCTTGGAGGTCGACACAGATGACATATGTATATGAAGCTGGTTCATCAACTCTATGCATCTTACACTGAATCTTGCATATTTGTTTAGCCACTTCGTCTGTTGCTCTACAAATATATGTTTATCAGACTGGCAGTAAAAACGGCGCATGTAAAGGGTGAGAACAAACCGTTTACACCCTAAAGGACACATCGTGACCGTTCTCTTTTGCCAGCCACGGGTATGAGTGGTTTTCTGGCCACAACGGTCGCAGAAGGCATGGGTAGCCGTACTCACGAGAACCATTTTGAGTTCCGTGGAAGAGAAGTCACAACTTGTGATAAAAAAGCCATCTATGGCAGGAAAAATGTCCATAAGAAGTTTTTCTCCGGCCATAGAAGCATTTATATCGGATTTTATTTGGTTGTTCCTTATCTTTTTTATAATTTTGCATCTGTTAGCGATTGTATCCATTGTAAGTCATATTTTATGATCACTTTAAACTTACATATTTTTGGACAATACTGCGTTAAATTAATATTTAATCGTCTGTAAATCAATAACTTATATTAAGAAATGCTTATGAAAACTTAACTATAGAAAGTTGGTCAAGTCGCTGATTTTCAGTAACTTTGCAAATCACGACAAACGCAAAATTATATGAATACAGGACTTGACCAATATATGGATATCTTTAAAGATGCAGTTGAAGATTCGGCTGCAAAGTTAACAAAAAGTTTCGAGAAAATACTCATCGAGGTGATAATTTTGTTCATGGTAATACCAAGAAAGATAAATTTCACCCAAATGGGGAGGTATGGCTCGCATGTTGAGCAAACCTATCGCAACGCATTCGGCTTAAAAAAGTCGAAAAGCATTGACTGGCTCAAACTTAATGTCTCACTTGCCAAGCGCTTCTTTGGTAAACAGGGAAGATGGGCTATTGCCATTGATCCCAGCTACATCAGCAAAGCTGGCAAGAAGACTCCACATATCGGTCGTTTTTGGTCGGGATGTGCACAGTCTGTTAAACATGGTCTCGAAATCATGGGTATTGGCCTCATTGATATTGATGCCAAAGACTGCATGATGTTAAAAGCACACCAGTCGCTAAGTAATAAAGAACTGAGTCTTAGAAACAAGACTATGGTAGATTTCTATATCAGCGTCATTAAGCGTTACCGCAAGGAACTTCTTAAACTCTCAACCCTCATAGTTGCAGATGCTTACTTCTCTACAAGTACATTTGTTAATGGGATAAAGAAAGAAGGGTTCTCTTTGATAAGCCGCTTTCGTGACAATGCTTGTCTCTTTTATGTCTATGCTGGTCCACGTACTGGAAAACGTGGTCGCCCCAAGACCAAGGATGGCAAGATTGATATGAAGAATCTTGACCTCACTCGAATGGAGAAGATGGAGATGAAAGATATAGAAGGAACAGCTTATACTTTGATAGCCTATTCCAAGGCACTCAGGTGTAAAGTTAGACTTGTCATCTGGCAGATGCCGAATGGCAAGAAGAAACTATTCTTCTCTACAGACACCTCACTTTCGGGTGAAGAAGTACTTCTTTATTATAGAACCAGGTTCCAGATCGAATTTTGCTTTCGTGACGCCAAAGGCTATACTGGTCTTATGGACTGCCAGGCTCGCGATAAGTGGAAACTCGATTTTGCTTTCAATGCTTCGTTCACATCACTAAATGTTGCCAAGGTAACTATGAAGGAGATGGGAATGGAATATTCTATGTCTTCATTCAAGTCACTGATGACCAATATTTATCTGGTGAAACGAATTTTTAAAGCAAGCGGGTACACCCCGAACCGAACTTTAATTAGCAAGATTTTCAAAGATCTCTCGTGCTTACAGCGTATAGCTGCTTAGCACATTATTGAATTATTAACGAACTATTGTTTGGAGACAATCGCTAATTTTTTATATTAAACTTTCTCAAAAATATTGCTCCTTCATATAAAAATTGGGGCTTTGTACTAAAATTTGAGAAGAACCCTTTTTTGTATGTAAGCGCAGCAAAAGACGCAGCCTTTTATCGCTTTTATCAAAGTTACGAAGGTAACAGCCGGTCCAAAACTAGTAATCAACTATCTCCGAAAGAAACAGCCGGTCCCCCGAAAGAAACAGCCGCCCCCGATAGGAACTGCCGGTCCCCGAAGGGGGCCAACTTTCAATAACCGCTGGTGGAATGACCGAAGGTCATGGAACCTGCGGACAACCAATAGTTAGGGAGAAAGCGTCCCCAAAGGGGGCGAACAACACCCAGCTTAGCTCCTGTTCGCCCCCTTTGGGGACGATTGGAGAGAGTATCCGCTATCCGCAGGTTCCATTCCCTTCGGTCATTCCACCAGCGGTTATTCACATTCGCCCCCTTTGGGGACGGAAGAATGCGACTTGCGAAACTTGAATTACATGATGAAACAAAGTTTTTTTGATGCAAAATGAAATTGAACCAAAATGAACCAATCCACTTTCGTTTTTTTTCGTAACTTTGCCGACGAAAAGGTGATATTAGGCGAAAAGCCTATGAACTGGCGAATGATAATACAAACAACTTAATAAAATGAACGGCTTATGACAAAAGAACAAGAAGATTTTGTGAAAGAGCTAAAAGCTAACGCCGTCTTCCAGCTGTCTCTGTCTTCCAAAGAACTATTCCATAGCAACTTTCTGGCATGGTTGGCTGAGGATGATGCAACAAGAGGAGTTTTCAATGAACTCCTTCATTCCTGCTTTGGCGTGGACTGGGATTTCAATCCCAACACGATGATGGTAAAGCGAGAATACAAGAACTTCGATTTGTGTATTTGCCAAAAGACAAAGAATACAAATAAGGAAAAGGTTGAAAATAACCTAGAAGAAGAGGACGTTCCTGGCGATGTTCTGTTTGTGCTTGAAAACAAATTCAAGAGCATTCCTTACCAGGAGCAATTGGCTGAATATCAGAAAAAAGTTCAAAAGCTTAACAAAGAAACTAATGTCAAGACCAACTACGTCCTTCTCTGTCTGACAGAAAGTTACGCCAGCGACTGCAACTGGAAGCTTGTATATTACTCTCAATATATAGAGTATCTTGATAGGGCCAACAAGTGCCAACAGATTACTCCTTTCTATCAGGAATTGATAACACAGTATTGCAACTTTGTTCGCAGTTTTGCTGACTACATCAAAAAAATCCTGAAGAAAGAAATCTGCTATCAGAATGCGATTCTACCGACAGCAAGCTGGAGTTCACTTCTTAACCATCAGGAGTTTTATGCCATCCGCTGCTATGACATTTGGCAAAAGCTGGTGATGCAGCATTGCGCTAGCATATTACTCCGAATGATAAAGGAAGAGCTGGGAGAAGAAAAAGAGGTTGTCATGGCGCATTCAGACAAAGACATCCTGCAGATGGAGGGAACCGAGAGCCAAAGCAAGAACAAAAACAAGTTCTTTATAATGGTCAACTTCTTCCATGGCGAAGCATTACTGGAGCTCAAGTATCTTATTCCAGAAAAAGGTATCTTGACTTTTCAGCAACAAGGCAATCATCCTTTGAGAATAGGAATTGTGGCTACAAATACCAATCATGGTATAAACCAGACAACCAAAAAGAAAGATATTGCTGCCTGGAAGAATAGAGTAAGAAAGCACCTCGAACTTTGCGGACTGGATAACTATCCGGCATTCCAAAAAGAATTAGAAAAAGAAGAAAATTCTTTCAACTCTTATGGCTCATTCTATTATTTCAACATAGAATCAGATGTCATGTCTATCCTGGAGACACTGGAGTATATGAAGAATAAAATGAATAAGATTGTAGCTCATCTTAAGAACGGAAGTTTGGATGCAGCATCAATCTAACTGCAAAACCATGGTTCCTTGTATCATCTAAACTGGGGGTTTGGAGAGCATACATCCAGAACCACAGGAAAATTTTCCCTTAAGGCTAAATATATTTACCCTTAAGGCTAATTATTTTTTGCCTTAAGGGTAAATAAAATCCAGTAGCCATAACTATGCTGATAGTGCTAGTTATGGCTATTATTTTACCCACGCCATTGCCTTTTAAGTTTTTTTTGCACTCAAAAATGAAATTGAACCAAATTGAACCAATCCACTCTCAGAAGATTTTTGTAATTTTGCCGCCGACAACAATAAAAAACAAATGATAAATGATAATATAATTATGAGAAAGATTATGATTATGATGGTGGCAGCCCTGGCACTAGCCTTGAACTGCACCACAGCACAAGCGAGTATCTGAGAAAGCTGAAGATGTGCTTCCAGAGCAACCAGTTTATCAATATCCGCTTTGCCGACAACGACGTGGTGAAGATGGGTGCCGGCGGCGAGACCTACGGCATCCAGATTAAACAGGATTACTATTCATCCAACTATGGCGATCATGGCTACCTGTTCCTGATGGTGGATTTCAACGACCCGGAGAATCCATCCATCAAGGTAAGAACCTGGCAGCCAGACCGCAACCCGAACATCAATTCGAACCTGCCCCGTTCGAACAGAGATTGGGGTATTATCGGACCAGGTAACTTCTAAGAATTATACTATCAGGCTCTCTATCCCAAAAAAAATAATGGGATGGAGAGCTTTTTTTTAAACCTCAAATCCGCAACCTATAGGGTTTAGTGGGATTTTGCTTGCAAAGCGACAAAATTCATTTTATTGTACATATTTCTTGCACAACAGAAATGTCGCAGACACAAAATCCCCTTACCCCATAAAGCGACTTGAGGTAATACGCTGGTTTAACCAGAAAAGCATGGTCTTTAACCAAAGTCTGTCTTGAACAGGTTGGCATAAGCATTGTTGTCTGAGTAAATATTCAATACATGCCTACGTGATGTCTTAATCCATTTCGCAGGAACAGAGATGAACTTGAAAACAAAGGTCTTGATTCTGCTGGTGGCACGCAATCCAAATTCATGGGTTTTCAATCTCTGCATAATAGCTTTGTAGAAGTTTCTGATGAGAGCTGTCATAAGCAGGAATACAGTATTCTGTGCCATGAACGATTTTGGCAATCGATTCCAGCCAAAGCCATTGTTCATGTCATCGAAGATGCGTTCCTTGCCACCACGAAGATTGTAGAATTCCACGATGTCTCTTGCACTCGACTTGTAATCGTTAGTCAGTATACATCTGTAGGTATATTCGCCTTCCCAAATGTCAAGGTCTCCATCTATTCGCCTTTGTCTCTGTATGACAAGACGATACGGTTTTCCTTTCCATTTCTCAACAAGGATGGAATTCAGCTCAAATTCAATACCGTTGATTTCAACAGTTTTCCATCCAGTCAAGGCAAACATGGAATCGTAGAAGGAAGAGCATCTGTTGGCACGAATATAAAAATGCCTGCAATGAGCCTCTACCATATCTACGATTTCCTCCGAGCATGAGCCGCAATCCATGCGGGCACGGGATATATATACTTCTGATGCCTCCAGTCGCTTGAAGATTCTTTCCAAAGTCTCTCTTTGGTTGAAGCGCACGTTTGTGTTGCCGTCTCTATTTTCAATACCGACAATCATGTCGTTAATGACTGCCACACCTGGACTATAGCCCAGGAACTTCTTGTAGGTTGGTTTTGCATCATGCTTCTCTGTTTCAATGAACTGATGGTCAAAGTCAAAATCATACTCTTGACCGGATTTCAATTGACCAGTAGCAAGCAGGGCTTTGATCAATAAGCAGTTCATCTTGTCTGCAGTATTGAAATCATAGGAGTTGCCAGAAGCAGATTTATAGGTGATGTTCTTACAAGTCAGTTCTTCGATAGCACGCAATATGGTGTCTGCGCTGCAAGTGCGAAGAGTTGGATGAAGAGACAAATGTTTCATCAAGTGAGTTGTAACATCCTCAATACATGAGCCGCCACAAAGATATACGCACATCAGAGAGCGTAGAATTTCGCTATATTGATAACCAAACATAGTGCATCTCAATCCCAAGGTGGAATCTATGGTTTGAGCTAAAAGAGCATCAAATTGCTCCATAATAGAAAAAATTCCTCCAAAAGGAGTGAGTTTCTCAGATTTTATTTGTATCTTTGCCATGTCATATTAGAGTTTTGCTTGTCTTCTTTTCGCAACACTAAGGTAAGTGAAAATTCTGACATGGCAAAATCCTGGGCAACTTTTTGTTGCTCAGGCACTTATAAATAATGTTAAACTATAGTGTTGCGGAATTAAGGTTAAAGAAAACTTTGACTATAAAGAAAAAAATAGTATCTTTGCAACAGATATCTATCTTTATAATAGTGTACAACATAAAAAAGAGCTTATGAAAAGAATATATCCTACACTCAGCATGATACTGTTGCTTGGCTTACAAGCAACACCAACCTTTGCGCAGAATGATGACTTCGTGAAGCAGTTCCAGCAGGCAAGACAAGGCATGATGGACGACTACAACAAGTTCCGCAACACCATACTTACCGACTACGATAAGTACATGCAAGGCGTGTGGAAAGAGTATAAGAAATTTAAGGGAGATATACGATCGCAGGTTCCTAAGCCAAAGACTCCACCTACCTATACGGAGCCTAAGCAGCCGGAAAAGCCGGTGACCGTGAAGCCTAAGATGCCGGTGAGTCCGATTGCACCTAAGGTGCGCCCTACCATCGACCCTGTGAACAAACCGAAGCTGCCTGAGGTGAAGCCGGATATTCCAGATATCGACTACACCGGTTCGGGCATCGATATCCCTGAAGGTGGATTGGGCGACATCAACAAGAAGCCAGACCTTACCAAGGTGCCGGCACTGCCTACCGACCCACTGGCAAAGGTGCCTACCAGCAAGAAGAATCCGAAGGCACCTACCATCCGTCCAGGCGTTGACCCTGTAAACAAGCCGAAGCTGCCGGAGGTGAAGCCGGATATTCCAGACATCGAGTTCACCGGTTCGGGCATCGAAATCCCGCTGATGCCAGCCGTATCTGCCATCCCTGTGATGCCTGCACTGCCGAATATCGGACATGTGAAGGTGCCAGTGAGCAAGCAGACCATCGACGTGGATTACTACGGAGAGAACATCCAGTTCCAGAAGGCCATATTGCTGGCAAAGAAGGACATCGCCTCTACCAACGACGTGGTGGCTTACTGGAAGACGCTGAAGAAATCAGACCTCAAGGAGGTGACCCAGGCTTTCGCCACCGAATCGCGCAAGATGGGACTCAGCGACTGGGCTTCTGCCATGCTCGTAGAGAAATACATCAACGCCGTGATGCCGAACGCCAGCCAGAACGAAAAGATTGTGGCGGCACAGTATGTTCTGGTGAACTGCGGCTACAACATCCGATTGGGTATGAACGACCACCAGGTGGCGATGCTCGTGCCTTACGCCGAGCACGTGTTTGAGAAATCATACATCAACATCGACGGCAAGAAGTACTATATCTATCCGAACATCGACGACAGCGGCGCTTTCCGCACCTGCGACCTGCCTAAGGATGCAGAACTGGGTAAGGACATGGAGCTGAGATTCACCGGCAAGACCGTGATAGGAAGCGGCACCAAGCCATTCAGCTACGAGGCGGCGGGCATCACCCTGAAGGGCGAAGTGCCTACAGGCATCATGCCGATGCTCGATGAATATCCGGTGATAGATATTCCTACAGTGGCTTCCAGCGTGGTAGACAAGAAGTTCCGCAACGAAGTGGTGGAGCAGATCCGCACCCAGGTGGCAGGTTTGGACGAGCAGGATGCTGCCAACCGAATTCTGAGATTCATACAGAAGGGTTTCCCATACGCCACAGATGATGAGCAGTTTAAGCGCGAGAAGTACTTCTACTTTGAGGAGACGCTCTATTATCCGCTGTGCGACTGCGAAGACCGTGCCATCTTCTACGCCTATCTGGTGCATGAGATTCTGGGTCTTGATGTGCATCTCATCCAGTTCCCTGGTCATGAATGTACTGCCGTGGCTTTCAACCAGCCAGTGGCAAACGGCACATCTTACGAATACAAGGGCAAGACCTACTATATCTGCGACCCAACTTATATCGGCGCAAGAATAGGTAGATGCATGCCAAGTTACGCCAAGGAGTCGCCACAGATTGAAGTGTGGTACTAAAAAGAAATGATATAAAAGCCAAAAGGCGCTCACCTGGGTGGGCGCCTTTTGGCTTTTATATTTCCGTCTTATCTTATTCATTCAAGTTTCGCAAGTAACTTCCGGTCCCCGAAGGGGGCCAACTTTCAATAACCGCTGGTGGAATGACCGAAGGTCATGGAACCTGCGGACAACCAATAGTAGGGAGAAAGCGTCCCCAAAGGGGGCGAACCGCATCCAGTCTTGCCCCTGTTCGCCCCCTTCGGGGACGATAGAGAGTGTATATCTTCTATCCGCAGGTTCCATTCCCTTCGGTCATTCCACCCGCGGTTATTCACATTCGCCCCCTTCGGGGACGGAAGGATGCTACTTGCGAAACTTCAGTTATTCATATTCCTCAATATGCCTGAACTTACCCCAAGGAGAATTCCGATAGGCATCAAGGCTGCCCTTAGGAACCAGCAGCTTTACCTTTTCAAAGCAAGGAACCTCGAATACATCCGTGATTTTGATTTTCCAGATGGCATTGCCGATGACCGGCGGCTGGGCACTGCGGAAACAGATGCTCTGAATATGAGGACTGCCGGTAATCATGCCACGCATCACATGAAGCCGGGTATCGGGGAATACCAGCCACTTCAGAACGGCATGCCGGGCAAAGGCATTTTTCTCTATCTCATCCACCTTATAGGTCATGCCCTGATAAGTCACCGTCTTGGGAACCTCGATGCAGGAATCCTTCTGGTTGATGGCCTTCACCGAAACAACACCGCCTCCCCAGGAAGTACACAGGAAATTGCCTGCCTTGAACTGGGTTACCACATCATAGATGGTATCGGGCTGATTCACCTTATTATATATAGCACCTCCGGCGATGCCCACCAGCAGCACCCCCAGAACTATCCAAAGTGCCAGCAGGGAGCGGTGGAGAAACAGGATGTGATGACGCAGGGCAGCTACATTAGGATAGCGAGCTTCGAGGGGACAGAGACAACGCCCGATGGAAAGTCTGTAGGACAAGCCGAGCTGCAGCTTATCCAGGATGATACCCAGACTGTAGATGTCGTTGCGCACATCGGTGGGACCACCCTGCTGCTGTTCGGGCGAGATATATCCCTCGGTGCCCGCAGGCGACTTCAATATCGCATAGTAATCGGCATCCGACAATCCGAAATCAATCACCTTCACCACGCTTCCGCTGCGCGTAACCATGATGTTCGAGAGTTTCAGGTCGCGATGCACCACCTGCTGGCTATGCACATACTCCATCACTTCGAGCAGCTGATGAGCCACCTGCCTGCGCTGCGACCGGGCATGCGGCGTGCTGAGCCATTCATCCAGGGTAACGCCATCAATCCATTCCTGCACCAGGCATTCTCCGTAGCCATCCACCTCTTCGATGCCCTCCACGTAAACCACGCCCGGATGCTGAATCTTGGAAAGGATATCATACTCCTTATGCAACAGACTTCGGAACACTTCGTTATGGCGTACATCGGGTGCCAGCGCCTTCAATACCCACCATTTGCCATCACGCTTGGCACGAATGAGGATATTAAAGCCACCAACCGAAATTTCCTCCATTTCCGAGAAACCGAAGGAAGTCTGACCAGAAGGAGGGAAATAGAATCCCGAAACTTGTTCCATACTGCAAAGATACTACATTTTTATACAAATACGACAAAGAAATTAAATATTTTCGTCATATTTCGGAAAAACATGCATGATAACTCATTTTTTTGTTGTAATTTTGCAGCGAAATTGCAATTTTACATAATTAATTAATGAAGATTCTAGTAACGGGTGCGTCGGGATTCATCGGCAGTTACATCGTGGAAGAAGCCTTAAGACAAGGCATGGAGACCTGGGCGGCAATACGCCCCAGCAGTTCCAGGAAATACCTGCAAGACGATCGCATCCATTTCATCAATCTCAATCTTTCTTCAGAGGAAGAGTTGGAGAAGGAACTCGCCCCGCACGAGTTCGACTATATAGTGCATGCAGCCGGCGCCACCAAGTGCCTGCATGCAGAGGATTTCTATAAGGTGAACACCGAGGGCACCAAGCACCTGGTGAATGCCATCCTGCACCTGGGAATGCCCATCAAGCGATTTGTATTCGTCAGTTCGCTCAGCATCTTCGGAGCTATCCGTGAGGATCAGCCTTATCAGGAAATCAGTGAGAACGATGTGCCTAAGCCTAATACGGCATACGGCAAGAGCAAGCTTGCCGCAGAACGCTATCTGGACAGCATCGGCAACAACTTCCCTTATATCATCCTGCGTCCTACCGGCGTATACGGCCCCCGAGAGAAAGACTATTTCCTCATGGCTCAGAGCATCAGGCAGCACGTGGATTTCGCCGTAGGATTCAAGCGTCAGGACATCACCTTCGTCTATGTTCAGGATGTGGTGCAGGCTGTGTTCCTGGCTCTGGATCACGGTATGAACGGCAGGAAATACTTCCTCAGCGATGGCGAGGTATACCAGTCGGAAGCCTTCAGCGACTTGATTCAGAAGGAATTGGGCAATCCATGGATGCTGCGCATCAAGGCGCCTATCTGGGTATTGCGCATCGTAACCTTCGTGGGCGAATACCTGGGAAGAATGACCGGAAAGATGTCGGCACTGAACAACGACAAGTATAACATCCTGAAGCAGCGCAACTGGCGATGTGACATCGAGCCAGCCATGGACGAGCTGGGCTATCATCCCCACTACCCTCTGTCAAGAGGTGTAAAGCTTGCCATCAAGTGGTACAAGGATAACGGATGGCTGTAAAAACTATAAACATTGATTAATGATAAAAGATTATTTTAAGATAGACAAGAACCCAAAGAAGGGACTCCTGCCACTGGAATGGGCGATGCTGGGCTATATGGCCATCACCGTGATTACCATGCTCTTCGCCTTTACCAAGGTGGTGAACCCGGAATCGATGCTTTGGGGACGATTGAGAATTCTAGTCATCACCCTCGCCCTCTGGGGCGTATACCGCATGATTCCATGCAGGATAACGAAGATGGTGCGCATCATGGCACAAATCGCCCTGCTTGCCTGGTGGTATCCAGACACTTACGAGATCAACCGCATGTTCCCCAACCTGGACCATATCTTCGCAGGCTGGGAACAGGACCTCTTTGGATGCCAGCCCGCCCTGCTCTTTGCCAAGGCGTTGCCGTGGGCGGTGGTGAGCGAGCTGATGTCGATGGGCTACTTCATGTATTATCCGATGATAGCAGCAGTGGTGCTCTACTATTTCTTCTGCAGATACTACGAGGCAGAAAGAGCTAGCTTTGTGCTGCTCGCCAGCTTCTTCCTCTACTATCTCATCTACATCTACGTGCCGGTGGTGGGACCTACGTTCTACTTTGATGCCGTGGGTGTGCAGGATATAGCCAAGGGAATCTTCCCGGCATTGGGCGATTACTTCAACACCCATACCAACTGTCTGCCTACCCCAGGATATACCGACGGAATCTTCTACCAGCTGGTGGAGGATGCCAAGGAAGCCGGAGAGCGACCTACCGCCGCTTTTCCGAGTTCGCACGTGGGCGTAAGCACCATCTGCATGCTCCTTGCCTGGCACAGCAGAAACCGCAAGCTGCTCTTCATCATGCTGCCATTCTACACCTTCCTGTGCATGGCCACCGTGTATATCCAGGCACATTATCTCATCGATGCCATCGCCGGATGGATCTCTGCCGTGGTATTCTACTTCCTGCTGATGGCAGCATCGAAGAACATGAAATGATGACGGCATCGGGGATGCTAAAAAAGAAATCATAGTTATACATTAATATATAAATTAGAATTCATCTAGAACAATGAAGAAACTGTTTATTGAGACTTATGGCTGCCAGATGAACGTGGCAGACAGCGAGGTAGTTGCCTCTGTGATGCAGATGGCAGGCTACGAAATTTGCGAGAAGGAAGAAGAGGCTGATGCCATCTTCCTGAACACCTGCAGCATTCGTGAGAATGCGGAGAACAAGATTTACCATCGCCTCGACACCCTGCATGCTGAGCAGAAGAAGGGAAGAAAGGTGATTCTCGGCGTATTGGGCTGCATGGCTGAGCGCGTGAAGGATGACCTCATCCAAAACCACTATGCCAACCTGGTCTGTGGACCAGACAGCTATCTCAACCTGCCGGATTTGATTGCGCAGTGCGAGATGGGTACCAACGCCATCAACATAGAACTTTCAAAGACCGAGACCTACCGAGACATCGTGCCTCAGCGCATCGGTGGCAACAGGGTGAGCGGTTTCGTAAGCATCATGCGTGGTTGCAACAACTTCTGCCACTACTGCATCGTGCCTTATACCCGTGGACGTGAGCGCAGCCGCGATGCCGAGAGCATCTTGCGTGAGGTGCGCGATTTGCAGCAGCGTGGTTTCAAGGAAGTTACCCTGCTGGGACAGAACGTAAACAGCTATGGTCTCTCGCCATCGGGCAAACGCGAGGAAGGCAGTCTTTCTTTCGCCGAGCTCCTGCACATGGTAGCCCAGGCTGTGCCGGATATGCGTGTACGCTTTACCACCTCTAACCCAGAGGATATGACCGAGGACATCCTGCAGGCCATCGCCGAGGAGCCAAACCTCTGCAAGCACATCCACTTCCCAGCCCAGAGCGGAAGTAACAAGATACTGAAGCTGATGAACCGCAAATACACCCGTGAGGAGTATCTGCAGCACATCGCTGACATCAAGCGCATCATCCCAGGCTGCGGCATCACCACCGACATCTTCGTGGGTTACCACGACGAGACAGAGGAAGACCATCAGGAAACCCTCTCGCTGGTGAAGGAAGTAGGCTTCGACAGCGCCTTCATGTTCAAGTATTCAGAGCGCCCTGGCACCTACGCAGCCAAGCACCTGCCAGACAACGTTTCTGAGGAAACCAAGATAGCCCGCCTCAACGAGCTCATCAAGCTGCAGACCGAGGTGAGCGCCGAACAGAACAAGAAGGACGAGGGCAAGGAATTCACCATCCTCATTGAGAACTTCAGCAAGCGTAGCCGTGAGCAGATGATGGGCCGTACCGAGCAGAACAAGGCGGTGGTTATCGACAAGGGCAACCACCACATCGGAGAGTTCGTAAAGGTCCGCATCACCGGTTCTACCTCTGCTACCCTCTTCGGAGAGGAAGTTAAAGAATAACAATTGCTCTTTAAAAGAAGGGAAAAAGAGCAAAAAAGACTCTTCTATAAGAAAAAACTGAATAAAAGTCAAGAAAGACCGCCAAAAATTTGGCGGTCTTCCTTAAAAACACTATATTTGCACCTATGAAGGAATTTTTGCAAATCTTACGCCGATTCGTCCCTCCATATAAGAAGTATCTGGGGCTCTCTGTTCTGTTCAATATCCTGTCTGCGGTATTGAACATATTTTCGTTTGCAGCCTTGATTCCTATCCTGCAGATTCTCTTCCAGGTAGATGGCGGCATCCGTGCCAACGACTATATGGAATGGGATGGAACGCTGGGCAGCATCAAGGAAGTGGCAACCAACAACCTGTATTATTACATCCAGGAGTTCATCGTGGCGCACAGTGCATCACTGGCTCTGCTGGTTATCGGCTTGTTCCTTGCCTTCATGACATTCCTCAAGACGGGAGCCTATTTCCTCTCTTCAGCCACCATCATCCCTATCCGTACAGGTATTGTGCGTGATATCCGCAACCAGCTCTACCAGAAGATTACCTCGCTTTCGCTGGGCTTCTTCAGCGAGGAGCGCAAGGGAGATATCATCGCCCGAATGAGCGGTGATGTGCAGGAGGTGGAAAACAGCATCATGTCGTCGCTCGATATGCTCTTCAAGAATCCTATCCTCATTCTCTTCTATTTCATCACGCTCATCTGCATCAGCTGGCAGCTCACCCTCTTCACCATCCTCTTTGTGCCACCATTCGGCTGGTTCATGGGTATTGTAGGAAAGAAGCTGAAGGCACAGAGCACCGAGGCGCAGTCGCTCTGGAGCGACACGATGAGTATGGTAGAAGAAACCCTGGGCGGCTTGCGCATCATCAAGGCTTTTTGTGCTGAAGATAAGATGAACTGGCGCTTCAACCAGGTGAATAGCAGCTACCGTGACAACATCATGCGCGTGAACATCCGTCAGCAGATGGCTCATCCGATGAGTGAGTTCCTGGGAACCATCCTCATCGTAGTGGTATTGTGGTTTGGCGGTATCCTGGTTCTGGATTACGGCAGAATCGATGGTCCTACCATCATCTTCTACCTCGTGATGCTCTACAGCATCATCAACCCGCTGAAGGAATTCTCCAAGGCAAGCTACAATATCCCGAAGGGATTGGCAAGCATGGAGCGTATCGACAAGATTCTGAAAGCCGAGATTGAAATCAAGGACAAGGAGAAACCTGAGCATATCAGCAGCTTCGAGCATCAGATAGAGTTCCGCCATGTTTCCTTCGCCTATACCGACCACCAGAACGATGAGCTGGTTTACGTGCTGAAGGATATCAACCTGGTGATTCCAAAGGGTAAGACCATCGCACTGGTGGGACAGAGCGGTAGCGGAAAGAGTACGATGCTCGACCTGATTCCCCGTTACTACGATGTACAGGAGGGCGAAGTGCTCATCGACGGCATCAACGTGAAGGACCTCTGCGTACACGATCTCCGCCAGCTGATAGGTAATGTGAACCAGGAGGCTATCCTCTTCAATGCCAGCTTCAAGGACAATATCCGCTTCGGCAAGACGGATGCTACCGACGAGGAAATTGCCAATGCGGCGAAGATTGCCAATGCCTACGAGTTCATCACCAAGTCAGAGCACGGCTTCGATACCAATATCGGTGATCGTGGCGGCAGACTCTCCGGAGGTCAGCGTCAGCGTGTGAGCATAGCCCGTGCCATTCTCAAGAATCCTCCTATCCTTATCCTCGACGAGGCAACATCGGCTCTTGATACAGAGAGCGAGCGCCTGGTACAGGATGCCCTGGAGAGATTGATGAAGACCCGTACCACCGTGGCAGTAGCCCACCGATTGAGTACCATCAAGCATGCCGACGAAATCTGCGTCCTGCACGAGGGCAGGATTGTGGAGCGTGGTACCCACGAAGAATTGATAACAAAAGACGGATATTACAAGAAGTTGCATGACATGCAGCAGGTGTAATTGAGTAAAGAGTTAATAGTTAAGAATTTATAGTTTTACAGATGGTTAAGATTGTTTATGCATTCTTTTATGCAATATCTCTGCTGCCATTCAGGCTGCTCTATTGCATTGCCGATTTCGAGTACTTCATGATGTATCGCGTCATCAAGTACCGCAGGGGTATTGCGCGTAAGAATCTCACCAGCTCTTTTCCTGAGAAATCAGAAGAAGAGATTATCGACATCGAGAAGAAGTTCTATCACTGGTTCAGCGATTACTTCTTCGAGGCTGTCAAACTGCTCAGCATCAGTGACAAGGAGTTGCGCCAGCGATTCCAGGTCATCAACAGCGAGGAAGTGGAGCAATGTTTCCTGGAAGGTCAGAACGTGGCAGCTATCCTGGGCCATTACTGCAACTGGGAGTGGCTCTCATGCGTGGGTATCGAACTGCCCAAGTCACGCAAGATAGGCCTCATCTATCATCCTCTGCGCAACCAAGCCTTCGACGAACTCTTCAAGCGCATCCGTTCTCACGAGGAGAATGGCGTGGTGGTGCCCAAGAAAGACATCCTCCGCTATCTGGTGGATTACAAGCGCAAGGGCATCATGAGCATCTTCGGCTACATCAGTGACCAGGGTCCCAAGTGGGAGAACATCCACCTGTGGCTTCCTTTCCTCAACCATCCCGAAACCCCGGTGTTTACAGGCGGCGAGAGAATCATGAGAAAGATGAACGACGCCGTATTCTATGTAGAGATGTCGCGCCCTAAGCGAGGCTACTACACGGCAACCTACAAGCTCATCACCCGTGAGCCAAACACTCTGCCGGAGCACGAGATTACCCGTCGCTTCTTCCAGATGCTGGAAGAAACCATCCGCAAGAATCCACCTTATTATTTATGGACGCATAACAGATGGAAGCGAACCAGGGAGGAGTTTGATAAGCGATATGAAATCAAAAACGGTAAAGTAATTCCTAAAGAATAAAAAGAATCACAAGAAACAATTTTCAAAAACGATTCTAAGATATGAGAAAGATTAAGATAAATCCTAAATACGAATATCTGAGAGCCTTTATCGAGAGCATCCCTGATGTTTTCGAGAAGGAAGGTCGTGAGATATATAATAAGCGCAACCTCATCAAGGTGCTAACAGCACCAGATGGAACACAGGTTAACGTAAAGCGCTTTCATATACCACATGGTCTCAACAAATTCATCTATTCTTGGAATATCAGGAAGCCAAAAGGTCAACGAGCATTCGAATATCCTATGATTCTGAAAAGAAAAGGAATCAATACTCCAGAACCTTTAGCCCTTATTGAAGAGCGTAGCTTTCTGAATATCTTAGGATATAGTTATCTTATCACAATCCAGTGTGACTACGGTCATACACTCTATGAGATGGCAGACGCTAAGCCGGAAGAATATAAATATCTGGCAAAAGCCTTAGCCCATTTCGCAGCAGACATTCATCTGCACGAGATTCTCCATAAAGACTTTACACCAGGCAATATTCTCTGGAAACAAGATGAAGAAGGATTCCATTTCATGCTGGTAGATATCAACAGAATGGATTTCGGACCAGTAAGCGAGAAGAAAGGACTGTATAATCTCAGAAGATTCTGGGGACCTAAAGAATTCACCCGTATTCTGGTTAGCGAATATGCCCTACTGCGCAACATAGATACCGACAAGGCTGTAGCCTATGTGATGAAAGAACGGGCTAGGTTCTGGACCAAATATGGAAAGAAGCACGAAATTCCATTTCAGCTAGAATTATAGTTCAAACTCATCTTTGTACATTTCACATATAAACTATTGAATATGGAACAAAAAAGACTTTGTTATATTAGTCGCAACTATTATAATCTGACAAGCGCCGGCAATAAAGCAAAAACAGACAACGAGGATACGCTTGCAGAAATGGGAGCCATCAATCTTGGCTTGCCACGCACTATCAGGAACAGTAAGATATTGGCTTTCTTCCTAGACCTGATAGGCATCATCCGTGCCTGTATCTTACTCCAGAAAAACGATGTGCTGTTCTTGCAATATCCTGTCAAGAAGTATTTTTCGTTTCTCTGCCATGTAGCCCATCTGAAAGGAGCCAAGACGGTTTCACTGATTCACGACCTTGGTTCTTTCCGCAGAAAGAAGCTCACCATCCAGAAGGAGATTAACCGTCTTTCGAATAGCGACTACATCATTGCATCAAACGAGAAGATGAAAGGATGGCTCAAAGAGCATGGGTTACAGAAGCCAGTTGGTGCCCTGGGCTTATTCGACTATCGTTCTGCATCAAAATGCTCGGAAGAAGTAACTGAAAGAGAGCAGGTAAAGGTGGTCTATGCCGGAGCCTTGAGTATGAAGAAGAATTCATTCCTGATAGAACTTTCCAAGACATTGAACCATTGGCAATTGTTGGTTTGTGGAAACAAAGAAGGTCTACAAGGCTTGCAAAACAATCCTCTGATTACCTATCAGGGCTTTGTACCATCAGAGGAGTTTATCAAGCATATAGATGCCGACTTCGGACTGGTATGGGACGGCGATTCACTTGATGGATGCTCGGGAGAATATGGTCAATACCTGAAATGGAATTCCCCTCATAAAGTATCCTTCTACCTCCGTGCCGGTTTGCCGCTCATCATCTGGAAAGAGGCAGCCGTAGCTTCTATCATCGAAGAAGCAGGAGCAGGTATAACCATCCGTTCGCTGGAAGAGCTGGATGACAAGCTTGCCAATCTTACCCCGGAACAGAAAAAGGAGATGAAAAAGCAAGCGCTAAATTTGGCTCAGAAGCTGAACAAAGGCGGGTTCCTTCAAGACTCTTTTCGCTCGTTATAATATTGCAGATATAAACTTAGTATTCAGCAAGTTAGAGGAGCTGTAATCTTAAAAACATATAAAACTGACACTTCACAAGCAAGTTTTGTACACTCAGTACATTTCTTCTAAAAAGACAAAGATATGATTCATATAGCTTGTAACATAGATGATAATTACATCATGCAATGTTGTACTACTTTAGTTTCTGTCATGTACAATAACAGAAATGAACAGATAACATTCCATATCATTGCTGAGAAACTCAGCAATGAGGCTAAAAGTATGCTTACTGAAGAAGTAGAAAAATACAATCAGCAAATACACTTTTATGCTTACAATCTAAACATGAATCTTTCATCGTTCAAAAGTGCCCACATATCGCTTGCAGCTTACTTGCGTCTTTTCGTGGCAGATATTCTACCTGTAGAGATACATAAAATACTATATTTGGACTGCGATCTCATCATAAACGATTCTATAAAAGATTTGTGGGAGACAGATGTTACATCATACGCCGTAGCTGCAGTAGAAGACATGTGGAGCGGAAAAGCAAACAACTACACCCGCCTCGAATACCCTCAGGAAGATACCTATTTCAACTCGGGAGTACTCATCATCAATTTGGATTACTGGAGAAATGCCCATCTGAGTAAAGCCAGTTTGGAATTTGCAGAAAAATATGCAGAAAAGTTAATCTTCAACGATCAGGACATACTCAACGGACTTCTGCATGACAGAAAACTCCTGATTCCCTTCAGATGGAACATACAAGACGGCTTTCTAAGAAAAAGAAGACATCTTCGCCAGCAAGCCATACCGGAACTTGTAGAGGAATTAAAACATCCTGTCATCATACATTTCACAGGTCACAGAAAACCATGGCTCCATATATGCCAGAGTCCGTATCAGAAGCTATTCTTCAAATACCTGGACATGACAAGATGGAAGGGTATCCGACCTCAGACGCCATGGTCGTGGAAGCTCAAGACACTTATCGATAGTATATTATATGCAATGCACTTAAAAGTTCAAAAATACGATTATAAAAATATTCAAGCATTATGAATTGTGAATTAAGCATTATTGTTCCCGTTTACAATACAGCACAATATTTACCTCAATGCATAGAGTCTATTCTAAAGCAATCATTCAAGAACTGGGAACTGATTCTTATAGATGACGGCTCAACAGACGGCTCGGCTGAAATATGTGAAGAATGGGCTCAAAAGGATGCTAGAATCAAAGTCATCCACAAAGTTAATTCCGGACAGGCAGATAGCAGAAACCAAGCTCTTGAAATCTGTCAGGGAGCCTATATTGGCTTTGTTGACAGCGATGATTGGATTGAAGAATCTATGTATGAAGTCTTGATGGATGATTTAAAGACTACCAATTCAGACATCGCTATCTGTAATCATTACGACGAAAGCAAGAACAAGACTCTTTGCAAAAATGCTTCAGATAAGAGATATATCTTAAAGAACCAAGAAATACAGGAGCTTGTCATTAAGGATAAAATCAAGAGCTATATCTGGCAAATGCTCTTCAAACGAGAGTTGCTCAACAAGCCGATGCCTACCTCAAAAAATTACGAGGATTATAGCATTCTGCCACATTGGTTCGAAAATGCTAAACAGGTGGTCTATACTTACCAGCCGCTGTATCATTACCGGCTTCGAAAAAGCAGCATCGTCCACGATTTATCTCTCAACAGATATTATGAATTCTTTCAGGCTGAAATATCAAGATATAATTATTACAAGCGCTCTCCTTTCCGCAAGATTGCCAAAAGAATGGTCGTAAAGCGAGGTATCAAAGCGGCTAAATACGTATCAAGAAACCAGACTTCTCTATCGAAGCAGAAAGAAATCAGGGCCATGGTAAGCAGAATATCCAAGGATCTCAAGGCCTTTTCTCTAATCGGTATAGAGAAAAAGAGTTTCAAGGAACGCGTTTTGCTTTATCTCTTGTTAAAACACCCTAATAAATTCATTTTGTATCAACGAATGATGGACAAGCTGATGTTCTACAAACATTCTAATTTAGATTTATACGAATAATGAAAAAGAAAGTCTCTGTCATAACTGTCAACTATAATAATCTGAAGGGATTGGAAAGAACAATCTCTTCAGTGCTTTCGCAATCATTCAGCGATTTTGAATACATCATCGTTGATGGTGGTTCAACTGATGGCAGCAAGGAATACATAGAATCCAAGCAAGAATATATCAATCAATGGGTCAGCGAAAAAGATCATGGGGTATATAATGCCATGAATAAAGCCATAAGAATGGCACAAGGCGAATATTGTATCTTCATGAATTCGGGCGATCATTTCTTTTCTTCACAATCTTTGGAGAATGCTGCCAAGATGCTCAATGGCTCAGACTACTACGTGGGAGAAACCATTATTATAGACAGCAAACTGGCTTCACTCTGCCTTCCACCACAGAACATGTCGTTCCGATTTATCAGAGATAAAGTTCTGCAGCATCAATCTACATTTACAAGGACTCAGTTGCTAAAGGAGCATCCCTACAATGAAAATCTGAAAATCGTATCAGATTGGGCACACTTCCTGGAAAACTGGTATTTCAAAAAATGTTCATACCAAGCTATAAACACTATTGTTGCTGTATATTATACTGATGGCATCTCTTTTACAAATGGTGACTTATTGAAAAAGGAAAGAAAAGAGGTGTTCTCCGAGTTATTTGGAAGCACCAGCAAGTTGCCTCACATAAAAGAGACTGCAGAAGAAAAAAAAGAACGCATCAATGATGATTTTGCATTCAAACTGAAAAAAGCTCTGAAGATGAAACCAGTATCACGCGACTGGAAAATCCTACGTACAGGCTTTAAATTTTTGTGGAAAGATTTGTCTATTAAATCAAAGTAAGATGAAAGTATTATATGACAGTCAAGCCTTCGATATGCAAACGCATGGAGGCGTATCACGTTGTTTTGCCGAATTATATTTCCACTTGCCTCAAGACATTGAAGCAAGCCTCAGCGTCATGGAATCTGCCAATGTTTACCTCAAAACATTAGGAATTAAACCAGATGGAGAATTATATCATAACTTCCTCTGGAAGAAAGATTCTGCAATAAAGAAAATGCTATATAAGTTCTATTATAATGCAAAATTCGGAGAATATTCACGATTAGATCGTACTCCAAGAATCAATAGATACAAATCTGTCTGCGACATCAAGTCTAAGGATTTCGATTTGTTTCATCCAACTTTCTTTGACCCTTACTTCCTCAAGTACATAGGCAGTAAGCCTTATGTAGTCACGGTACATGATATGATACCCGAACTGTACAATCAGTATTATGACCATAATGACTATCAGATTCTGCAAAAACATCTTGTCATACCAAAAGCAAATCACATCATTGCAGTCAGCCAACAGACAAAAAGGGATTTATGCCGTATCATGAATATCAAGGAAGAGCAGGTGAGCGTAGTTTATCATGGAGCAGACGAAACTCCTTATACGCCAAACGAAAACAACAGACATCCATTTGAATATATACTTTTCGTTGGCGAACGTCACTTTTATAAAAACTTTGATTTCTTTGCCAAGCAATGTGTACCTATTTTAAAAAGACACAAGGAACTGAAGGTAGTATGCACAGGAAAGCCTTTCAATGAGACTGAAAAAAGTATGTTTAAATCATGGGAAATGGAAGATAGATTCATACATGAGTTTATCAAAACAGATCAAGAAATGCTAGACTTATACCACTATGCCCTGGCATTCGTTTACCCATCATCATACGAAGGGTTCGGACTCCCGATTCTTGAAGCTTACAAAGCAGAATGCCCTGTTTTACTCAATCATGCCAGTTGTTTTCCGGAAATCGCAGAAGACGCAGCAGTTTACTTCCACATGGATGAAAAGAGAACTGATTTCGAAGAACAGTTTGAAACTTTCTACTATCTAGACGGGATAGAGAAAAAGAAACTCATAGAAAAGCAGAATGAAAGACTAAAACATTTTTCATGGAAAAAATCTGCGTTGGAGTTGGCTAATATTTATAAACATATCAATTAGCAAGTATGAAGAAATATGATTATCTTATAGTTGGCTCCGGTCTCTTCGGAGCCACATTCGCCCACCTGGCTCATAAGCAGGGAAAAACTTGTCTGGTGATAGATAAGCGACCACAACTCGGCGGCAATATCTATTGCGAAAACATAGAGGGCATCAACGTACATAAGTATGGTGCCCACATCTTCCATACATCCAATAAAGAGGTGTGGAACTTCGTCAACTCTATCGTTGAGTTCAACCGCTACACCAACTCGCCTGTGGCAAACTATAAAGGCAAACTCTATAACCTGCCTTTCAATATGAATACCTTCTATCAGATGTGGGGCGTAACCACACCAGCAGAAGCACAGGCTAAAATTGATGAGCAGAAGGCAGAAGCCGTGGCTAAGATGAAGGCTGATGGCGTAAGCGAGCCTCGCAATCTGGAGGAACAGGCTCAGGTGCTTATCGGTAAAGATATCTATGAGCGTCTCATCAAAGGATATACAGAGAAGCAATGGGGACGAAAGTGTACTGATTTGCCAGCCTTCATCATCAAGCGACTGCCGGTACGCCTCATCTTCGACAACAATTACTTCAACGACAAGTATCAGGGAATCCCTATGGGGGGATACAACAAACTCATCGATGGCTTACTTGAGGAGGTAGATACAAAGGTATCAGTTGACTTCTTTAAAGACGAGATAGAACTCCCAAACGGCAACAAGGGGGTGCTGAAAGATCATTGGAAAGAACTTGCCTCTAAGCTGGTTTTCACAGGCAAGATAGATGAGTTCTACAACTATCAGTTTGGTAAGCTCAACTATCGCACCGTCCGTTTTGAGCAGGAAACCATCGACTGTCCTAACTATCAAGGCAATGCCGTTGTAAACTATACTGAGCGCGAAGTGCCATATACCCGAGTGATTGAGCACAAGCATTTCGAAATGTTCGGAGCAGAAGTCAATGAGGCCCCGAAGACGGTTATCTCTAAGGAATATTCCACCGAATGGAAAGATGGCATGGAGCCATACTATCCGGTAAACGACAAGGAAAATTCTGAACTGTATGCCCAATATAAGAACCTGGCAGACCAGGAAGAAGATGTAATTTTTGGCGGCCGCCTTGCCGAATACAAGTATTATGACATGGCTCCTATCATAGAGAAAGCATTGGCTATGTTCAAATAACCATGTTTTTAGAATATAAAGACAAAACGATACTCATACAATGAAATATCAGATATTTAAGCAAAAGTTCTCTGAAATGGAGGGACTGAATTTGCGCATTCGAGAAGCAAAACAGGGATTCTTGTTTTTTGCCTTCTCTACATTACTGATAGCCCTACAGTTTGGACTCTACATCACCGATTCTTCGATACTCGGGTTGATGGATTTAGAAGGATGGTTATTCTTCATAACCTCCTGCATCAGTCATGCAGCCATGTTTGCGCTGATACCTTATCTTCTCAGCCTCATCTTTACGTTTTGCAGATGTACCAAGACGGCTAGAATCGTACAGATTGTTGGTATCATACTGCTCTGCATCATCAACTATCTCAACTCGCAGGTGTATGCCATCTATCATTTCCATATCAACGGCTTTGTATTGAGTATGGTATTCGGCGAGGGAGCCGGCGAAATTTTCAATTTCGATATAATGCTGTATCTGAAGGAGATAGCGCTCTTTCTGGTTGTGGCAGCTATCGTTATCGGTGTATGGTATGCCTCTTATCTTCTATGGAAGAAACGCCAGAAGGCATACGCCTGGACCATCGCAGGATGCATCATCGGCTGCACCCTCTTTGCTCATCTCTGCCATATCTATGGCGCCTTCTATCAGCAGCCTTCTGTGATGAAGAGCAGCGCATTGTTGCCTTATTACTTCCCTACCACTTCGAATGGTCTGTTGCTGAAGTTAGGATGTACTCCTCCTAGAGAAAGCATGATACAGATGAATGGCAAGCAGAGTGCGGATATACAATATCCTATCCAGCCGCTACAGAAGGAAAAGATGAACCCTGATTCGCTGCCAAATATCATCTTCATCCTGATAGACTCCTGGAATACCCGTTCCTTAACAGCCGAATGCATGCCGAATGCCTATCAGTTTAAAAAACTAACTCGCTCTAAATTGGACTTTGATTGAAAATCAAGAAGTTGGGCGTTTGCCTATATTATATAGGTAACAATATGGAAACGAGCGGACTTCTGCTCGTTTCTGTATTTTGCAATATGCAAAGAACGCCTCAATTCGGGGACAAAGATACGATAAATTTCTAAATATCCCATAACTAGCAAGGAGAAATTTACGGAATTTAGAACTTTTTGAGTTAAATCTGATGCTTACCAACAATATGTATCCAAAAACAAACAGCAGTATTCGGATATAGCTTATCCGAATACCTGCTGCCATAACGTTTTGTTGCTGACGATGATTCTGACATCGGCTTTCATGTACTTTTGCAACACAGGGGACTTTTGTCTCTGTGTGCTCACTGTGGCTGTAGCCATAAAATAGTTGCCATCATCCCTATGTATGAGCTTGGCATTATGGCTTATGATGTCGCAGTGATAAGATGCATTGTCGTTGCCCTCAAAAGAAACGTGAGCAGTTCTTGGCTCATCAAAAAGATACAAATACTTGTATGGCACAAACACCTGTATTGTTCTTTGGTTTATAACCTCACCATTAGCCTCTATAGATATAGGGTAAGGTGTCTTGTAGAAAGCAACTGCGAGGGCGAGGACTATTATCGTAATGATAACTGTCCCCAAGCTGACGAGGCGAGGAGGAACCTTGCCTATCACGTTCCTCACCTTCTCGCTTCTCAACTCGATGTTATCTGATTCTTTTTCTTTCTGTTCCATATCAAACGCTTTTTAGTTTCCCAATTCCAACTGATTCTTCACAAGATTATAGTATGCCCCTCGCTTGGCGGTCAAAGACTCATGGTTGCCAACCTCAACGACCTTACCATGGTCTATGACTACGATTTGGTCGGCATTCTTCACCGTACTCAGTCGATGAGCTACAATCACGACAGTCTTTCCCTTGTAAAACTTATCCAAGTTCTCCACGATGCTTCTCTCATTGTTGGCATCCAGCGAGTTGGTCGCCTCGTCAAGGAAGATGTAGTCGGGATTCTTATACACCGCCCTTGCTATCAAGATACGCTGTTTCTGTCCTTGGCTCAGTCCCACGCCATCACGCCCAATCTTAGTGTTGAACTTCAGAGGCAAAGCCATCACGTAATCCTTGATGCAAGCAATCTCGGCAGCTTTCAACAACCGTTCCTTATCTATATCGCCATCGTCAACAGCAATATTTCTAGCGATACTCTCCGAGAAGATAACACCATCCTGCATGACAACACCACATTGTCTGCGCCACCACTTTTTGTTGAGTTTGTTGATGTCAGTATTTCCAATGTTGATTTTTCCCTCCAAGACAGGATAATAACCAAGCATCAAACGGATGAGGGTGGTCTTTCCACTGCCAGATGCACCAACGATGGCTGTTACCTTACCTTGCGGAACGTGAATGCTCACATCGTCTATGGTTTTGCGCAAAGCATGTGGGTCGTACTTGAACATGATGTTCTTGATGTCAATGCCCTCATTCTTATCTTCAATAGAAGTTAGCAAGCCTTCCTTTCCATTCTCATCATCCATCTGGTGAATCTCGTTGATTCGCTCCAAGCTAATCTTCACATCTTGCAGAGAATAGAAGAAGTTCATCAGTTGCTCCACAGGCGAGTTGAGCTGTCCGATGATGTATTGCACGGCAAGCATCATACCGAGTGTCATTTTCCCATGAATCACGGCAGTTGCAGCGACTACCGTGATGATGATGTTCTTCACCTCGTTGATGAAAATACTTCCAGCTTCCTGTGTCTGTTGGAGTTTGAGCGACTTCATCTGCACGCCGAATAGCTCAGCTTGTGTGTCCTCCCATTCCCATCTTCTACGCTGCTCACAATCCTGCAACTTGATTTCCTGCATAGAGGTGATAAACTCATAAGTTTTGTTATTGTTGATGGCTTGCTGCTCGAACAACTCATAGTCAAGCACCTTCCTCCGCTTCAAGAACAAGGTCATCCATGCACCATAGAGGATGCTTCCCAACAAAAAGATGGTAAACACCAACTTGTTGTAGAAGAACAGTACCACCGAGAATACCACAAAGGTTAGCACGGCAAAGGTGATGTTGAGCGTCTGCTGCGTAAGGAAGTTGTTCACACGGGTATGGTCGTTCATTCTTTGCATCAAGTCGCCCATGAGTTTCGTATCAAAGAAAGACATAGGCAGTTTCAATAGCTTGATGAAGAAGTCACTTACCAATGATATGTTGATGCGTAAGGATATGTGAAGCAACAACCATCTGCGGATAAAGTCTATTGCCGTTCGGCTGATTGTAAGCATCAACTGCCCCAAGAGTATCAGCCAAACAAAACCTATATCTTGGTTCTTGATACCGACATCCACGATAGATTGGGTAAGGAATGGCAGGACAAGCTGCAGGAGGCTTCCGACTACCAGACCCAAGATAATTTGTCCGAAATACTTGCGATATTTCCTCACATATCCAAGGAGAAAGCGGAAAGACCTCTTCTCTTTGATGTGTTCTTCGTCCTCCATCTTATAGGTAAAGAAAGCAGGAGTGGTTTCCAAGAACATGGCAATGCCCTTGTCCTCGCCATTAGATTTCGTGCTTATCCAATGTTGCTTGAACTCATCCAAGCCATAAGTTACCAATCCTTTTCCTGGGTCAGCTACATAAAACTTCTTGCCTTTCTTGACCTTATATAAGACTACAAAATGGTTTTGGTCCCAGTGAAGGATGCTAGGCAAAGGGGCTTTACCTAACATAGTAGTGGTTACCCTTGCACTTATCGTATGCAATCCAAGCGTGTTGGCTGCTTCATTAATGCCAAGCATGGAAACACCTTCCGTGGTGGCAAAACAAAGTTTCGACAGAGAATCCAAAGAGTATTCTCTGCCGAAATATTTGCATACCATCTGCAAGCAAGCTATGCCACATTGCATGGAGTCGTGTTGAAATATTATTGTTATTTTTCTCATTTTTGAACATTATAGACTCATCCTACTTTTTTGACTTTGTCCTGCCCCTGTACCTTTATACTTCTTTTTTGCCACATTAAATCTATATCGGATAGTTAGAGAATATTCACTTATTGAGTAATCATGATGAATTATTTCTCGCATACTTCCGGAGTACATTTTACTATGCATATTCCCTGTACCGAGCAAATCATTAGCATAAAAGAACACTACCATTTTTCCTTTCAGAAACGATTTATATATTGATAAATTCGAGCTGAAATAATTACGGTACATATAAGAAGTTTCATCGTCACCCTTAGTCTGCGCTGTTAGCAGCAGGGAGATTGTACAGAACTTAGTATCTATAGTATTATCAAAACGCACCGTAATCTTTGGATTGTCAAGACCGTGCCCTCCATGAGTTTCCATGTCAAACCATTGCTTGAAGAAATGGAAACGCAAAGAGGGATGCCATATTCCAAATTTGGGACTTGCGGAAAGCGAAGCCCCGATACGATTATATGGTTTCCAATTCACATTTTGTATTAACGCTATATTAGGATTGTCCTTGTACGACTGAGTTAACATCACAATTGGATCAGATACATGAGTATAAATGCCCTCAGCCATAAGCCATTTGTAAGACACCATATAATTAATGTTACGGCTTATTTCCGAGACAAGGAAGGGGTTTCCTGATTCATAAGTATAACGATTATCATACCCTATTCCTGACCGCATATCATAATATGAAGGACGCTTTATTGTAGCTCCATAGCTTAATTGCATTTGGGTTTTTCCTACCGGAAGGGATAATGATAATGAAGGAAGGAGATTCCCATACCTCTTACTTTGTTCGGGGATTCTTTTTCCTTCTTCATAATAATTAAAATCCGTATTCTCATACCTTATTCCCGCAAGGACTCTCAATTGCCCGAATTTCCGTGTATAATCACAAAACACAGAGGCCATGCCCTCCTTGATTCTGTTATCCTGTTTGTCCAATAATCCCATAGGCTGAACATCATACGAACTGTTACGGTTAGTATTAGAGTATTCTCCTCCGAAAGAAAGTTGTCCTTTCCAAAATGGCAAAGTCAATGTCAGCTTGGAAGCAAAAAGCTCATTCTTGGTATTTGTTTTTGTATGTACAGCTTTATCCTGCCAATCGCCTCCATACTCTTGGTACCTTTCAAGGGTATTTACTTTGGAGAAATCTTTGTCCCAAAGCCAATCGGTATTAAAATTTATGTCCACGATGCCTATTTTCCCCATATAATAAACGTTACTACTTGCAAGGCTCATGTTGCCTGGTTTTGCTATGTCACTTGCGGATTCTTCCGTGAAGGCATAATCTTTATATATGGTTGTCGCTATATTGCTTACAGCTTTATTGAACATGCGGTTGAAGTTGAAACTTGCACCTATAAAACTATTATTGCTTATCTGATAGTTAACTCCTAGTCCGCAATATAATTGCCTGTTTCTTATGCTACCCTTAATATCATTGCGTTGATGCCAAACATTGTCGACATAGGTGTTTTGAACGAGATCTTGCTTGATTGAACTTTCAGCGTCTTTAATCTTCAAGACAGTGAATGTCTCAAGACCTTTCTTCTGATAGTTTATGTTCAGTTGCTCATATCCACCAATTCTTGAGTTTTCATCATTTTTCCCAAATGTCCTCGTTTCAAATCCGAATCCATCTTTTGTTCTTTTTTTCGTATTGATACGTATAACCGCCTTTACATTTGAGGCATATTGCGCTCCCGGATTTTGTTTTACCTCCACAGTGCTTATTTCATCTGGGTTCAAGCGGTCCAATTCCGTATTATCCCTAACCTTTTTGCCATTAATGTAAATCACTGGTTCACCAATTCCAAAGATATTGATTTTCCCGTTTTGCGTAGTGACATTGGGAATTCGGTCAAGCAAATTGTATATGTTTCCCGTTTTTTCCAATATTGAGCCAGCCACGGTTGTGATAACAGCCCCATTCTTCAACTTACTCTTGGGTAAAGAAGATTTTACGATGACATCTCCTAATGTCATAGATTCCTCTTTTAAAACAATAACACCAAGATTATCATCAGTTACATTTAAGAAAACAGTCCTATATCCTATACATGTTACCTTGACAATTCCATTTTGATGAGGCGTATTAAGTATAAAACTGCCATTTTCATCACTAACAACACCTTTAACAAATACAGAATCTTTTGATTGTAGCATAGCAACATTGGCAAATTGTATTGCATTTCCCTGCTCATCTACAATTTTTCCTGTTATGCTTTGTGCAATACAAGCAAGATTACAACTTATGTAAATTAAAAAAACTACAAAATATCTCATATTTCAGTTTTGCTATAAAATATAACCTGTCACGGTAGAATTTGGACATCTTGGGTCTGGGTAATCAAAATAGCCTTTACCTAAAGTCTTAGATATATCGACAAAACATACACGTCTATTTATAGATTTGCGACAAATATCAATAACTTTGCAATGCTTACAAGGAGAGTTTGTGTCTCTCTTTTCAATTTGACTAAATGTACATATCTCTAATGCTTTTGGTGAATTCCAAATTGTTTTTAATGGGAAATTATATATATTCCCAAGAACAAAGTCTGGATTGTCATAAAGCATTTCACAAGGTGTGCATATTCCTGTAGTCAAAATAGACAGCATATAATTTCCTGCATGGCATATTTGATTGTTACTTACAAACTCGTTAACAGTCTTAAATCTCTTCAACTGATACCCACACTTATTTATTTTATTTAAAAAGATTGGGAAATGTTTCTTTTGAGCATCTACATATGATGAAATAGATGCCAATTGCTCATTTCTTGGTGTATAGTCTTTGTATTCTTCCTTAAACTCAGAATAAAATGCAGGAGTTATTACCCAATCAATAATATTTTCGAATTGAGACAAAAAATCATACAACTCTTTGAAATTTTCAACAGTTCCATTATGGATAGTTATAACACTTCTGACATTTAAAGACACGCCATTTTGTTGGCAATACAAAAACATCTTCTTTACTTTTTCAACATATGCTTTAGAGCCACCAACCATTACTTGTATGATGCCACCATCAATTGAATCTAAAGAAAATTGCATTTTGTCAATACCGATACCCTTTAACAACTTAACATCATCCTCTGTCAACGGTGTCTTTGTCGAAAGAAATGGATAATACCCTTTATTTAATGTATATCCAAGAAGTTCTTTCCAATCTTTACGTGCAAAAATATCACCTCCAGTTAAAGCTATGTTAGAAACTCCAATTTTATGGCATTCATCTATAATTCTTTCTATTTTTTGTAATGGCATAGAAAGGTTTTTACTACGTTTTGCATAGCAATAAATACAATTGGTGTTACATGCCGTTGTCACCATAATGCTAACATTGAAAGGCACTGTAGGACGCTTGTTAATGAATTTGTCAAATGGACTATATCCCTGCTCAAAGTAATATTTACGTTCGTCTGGCAACATACTATAAACCAATAAATGAGCGGGAATAACAAATGTTTGATACTTATAAGTAAACCTACTTTCATTTTTACCGATTAAATTATTCACAAAATATTCAATTTTGGCAATATCTATACCCAATGACAAAGAAATTTTTTGCAATGATATTGTCGTAGTATTTTTACCAATTTCAGATATAATAAA
This sequence comes from Segatella copri, assembly GCF_019249655.2. Classification (NCBI taxonomy): domain Bacteria; kingdom Pseudomonadati; phylum Bacteroidota; class Bacteroidia; order Bacteroidales; family Prevotellaceae; genus Segatella; species Segatella copri. The sequence goes on along the minus strand of NZ_CP137557.1, from coordinate 372,180 downwards.
TCCTACTACAGGTGGTACGACAAAGATATTCCCAGAATTTCCTTGTACGTCGTTATCTACTTGTTGTTCCAATTTTACAATATACGAACAACATTTTTCATTGCGAATAATATATTGAGGATTTAATCTTATATAGTTCATAATACAATATTTTAAAGGGCATGTCAAAAGTAGCACAACTAATTATAGAAAGTTACTCCTGGCATACCCACATTTTAACATTCTACCCAACCTTTTTCAGGTTGATCTGGAACTGATGGAGACACGATAGTTTCGCCAGCTCCACCATATTCACAAACACAAGTGCTAGAACCACTGCCACCATTTACCTCTTCCATTTCAGAGAGAAGTAAATCTTCAATTTCATTCTTTTTCATTGTCTGTATTTTTATAAGAATGTATTTTTAACCAACAAGCATCACCGTGTTGTCGATGCCTTTAATTTTTCTCAGTAAGGTCTGAGTTGTTTCAACCTTGCACAATGGTTATTGGAACAATCGTACCAAAACGAAAGCAAACTGCAATTATTTGCATCATTTTGTATTCCGAGTGCAAAGATATGAAGACTTTTTGAAACAAAGTAATTTTCAGAGAATATTTAAACTACATTAAACTATGTTATACGTGATTACACTTTGCATAATAATACAAAAATAGCATTTTCACTTACTTTTTTTACGGTTTACTTGCATCTTTATTCTATTTGATTCATCAATAAGTTGTCTTGCTATACTATCTTTATATGATGCTATCTCAACCATTTTGTGGTAGTGATAGACGGAATCTTCATACACATCAACTTGGGTTCTTAATTTATCAATTATGTCTTCGTCTCGTTGGACATTGAAATGTTTTTCGATGTAGCGAATGTTCGGGTCGTTAGATGGAAGCACCATCTTCAATGCCCTATATTTCAAGTCTGCCTCCTCCCAATCTTGGTGCTCTCGCCATTGGGTGAGATTGCCCCAAATGGAAATGACAAGAGATAGAGCCAAGCCACCTATGAAAAGAAGAACATTCTTTGAGGTTGGCTCGAAGCGATGGGTTACAACCTTCTTTTGAGGTGATTTGTTCATTACTTCAAGTTTTTCCTGCAATGCCTTCGAGGTGACAGTATGCTCTTGTTTCATCTGCTTGATAGCATCTACCAAGAGCTTGTTTCGCTGCTCATTTTTTCCAAGTTCAACCTTGATAACGTCAGCAAAAACGACAATGGCATCTCTTAATTTGGATATTTTACCAATGACTTCCTCTTCTTTGCCAAACATAGCAATGATAGATTTCTCCAACTTGGTTATGTCTGCACTTGCAGGAGCTTTTTCCGTTCCTGCATTCTTCGAGGAGGCAGAAAGTTCATCGACTTTCTGCTCCAATCTCTCAACAGTGCCGTAGATGGCTTCCAATAGTTCTTCTTTCATCTTTCTTTTATTGTTTGAATGGTTTGTAACTTGCATCAAAGGCTAAAGCCTCTTCTGCGTTTCTTCTTTTTTTTCTTGGATGATTCATCCTCTGGGAATTGCTCAAAGGTCTGTGCATTGGCAGGAGCAAAAAGTCCTATGGAAGAAATACCGTCCCAAGGGTCTTGACTGCTCTCCGATATGGATGGCTCCTGGTTGTTCTTGTGATAGCCTTGCTCATATTGCTGAGCAGATTTGGCTCTTGCTGATAAAAGGTTCTCCGTTCCCTCTAATCTCGCATTCAGTTTGCCAAAGCTATAGTCTCGGCTAATCTGCGTACCCTTGAAGCTATATCCGTCCTTGCAGAATCGGATGCCTTGCACCTTGGTTCGCTCCTTGTCCTTATAGACAAACTCCAAGAGAACACCTCGCTTTGCAAGTTCATTCTTGAATTTCTGCCAACTATCAGCGCCTTTCAAGGCATCCTTGACGGCATTGTGAATCTCGTATTTGGCACGCTCAGCATTGCGTAACTTGCGAGTATTAGTCTTGCTCTTATCCGTTCCGTAAGTCAGCCCATATTTGGATTTTAGGACCTTGGTAACTTGCTCATTACGCCTGTAATCATTCCTGTCTGATATGAGTTTGCCCTCGTTATTGATGCGGTTATACACGATATGACAATGTGGATTGTCCGTATTGTGATGCCTTACGATGATGAATTGGGTATCGGTGATGCCCATCATCTGCATGTATTCAAGGGCTATCTTAGCCATGAACTCATCCGTCAAACGTGGCTTGTCCTCGGGTTTGAAGCTCAATGCAATGTGTCCCACAGGCTTCTTAATCCTTGGATTTAGCTGCCTCTGTAGCTCGAAACTTTGCGTCATCTCGGCATTCGTGCCGAGTAACACACCATCCGAGACGATGATTTTCGCCTCGTCCTTGCCTGTAACATAGCGGATGCAACCACCAAATGAGCTGCCCTTCTTTAGCTTGCCTATCATGTGGTATCCTCCTTTCTGCCCATACTGCTTGGCTTCGGTTTATAACTTGCTTGGCGATACTCGCCAAGGATTTCTTTCAATCTTCTCAACAAGTCCACCACATATACATGGGTTTCATGGAAACCTCTCTGATGCGACAGCTTGGTAAGTTGGTTGAGGTTGTTCGCCATGCCAATGAGGTTCTTGGCGATGGCTACCGTCTCTGCATTGTGTCCGCTGACCACCTCGCCGTTCAAGGCGGACTCACGGATGTACTCCGCCAACTTGCGGTTGGCTTTTCTCGCCCTCAGCCTCAGTGCCTCGTAGCTTGGCTTCGAGAACTTCACCGTGACAGACTTCGACAGCTTGTGAATCCTGCCTGTGGGCGGTCTTCCACCCTTTTTCCTGTTCTGTTTCTGTATGCTTGTCATTCGATATACTGTTTACAGTTGGTACACTCACTTTCTGCGACCGTCGGGAGCAAAATTCCTCCGCCCTCATGGTGGAGCGAGGCGTTTTGGGATTCCCAAAACATAACCTCGCTCCCTCTCAGAACACGTTAGTTGGAACTACAGCCTTTCAGCTATCCATGTCCAAGGTCGCAGACCTTAATTCTCACAATTTGCGCCAAGCCTCGAAGTCCTCTTCATAAAGGCTTAGGTGGTGGCGCACGATGTTCTCGATGATGCCCGATACGCTCATGCGTCTCCCTCCGAGGATGCGGACGACACGATCAAGACGGTCTCGTACATCGGAACTGACGAAGACTGGCTTGCGGTCGTCAATCCTTGGAACTTGGAGGAAGGTCTGCTGATACTCCTCCAGTGTTGCCTTGCGCTGCTTGCCGCTGATGCGCTTCTGCGGATTCGGTGGCGATTGAGCCTCATTCGTTGATGTTTCCTCTCGATAGGGAGTTGTTGCAGCAACTTTCTCTACAATTGCTCTCAACTCTGGGTTCTCTACATCATCATAGAGAGAATTACAACTACTTGGATTGGCTTTGTTGCCATACGTAGATGGTTTAACAAAATCCAAATACTCTTTTTCCATCAGCTCCTTTTGCCCAGGAGCCAAGACTGCATCTTTTGTTTTTGCCATAACTTACATTGTTTAAATTGTTGGTATAGTGGTCACGGTTTGCACCATTGACCGATTGTCGGGTGCAAAGTAAGTGTACTGAGTGCAGCCATGCAACTGATTGGGTGTAACGTGGCAATTTAGTTGTGGCTTGCTTATTTGCATACCGAGATAGTTGTGAGAACTTCAACGTATTTCTCAACTCATCATTGTTCATGTATTCGTTGCAGTCGTGCAAGTTTTTCTTGTTGTTTTTGGCGTTGAAGTCGGCAACCCCCGGCAACATACTGCCACAGAAATTGAAAACGCTTGTTTTTAGATTGCCGTGCCTTATCTTTGCACTCACAAACGTGGAGCACAGCATATGCGTGGAGCTTTGCGACATATAACATAGTATTAACTTAGAAAAAAGAAAAGTATGGGATTCATCGTATTCGAGGAAGAGGCATTCAACTATCTTGATGCCCAGTTGGAGAACTTCGTGAAGCGCATGGACAGAATCCGTGAGCGCAGTGAGGACAAGACCATGAACAAGTGGCTCGACACGCAGGACGTGTGTCAGACGCTCAACATCTGCCCACGGACAGTGCAGACGCTTCGGGACAACGGAACTTTGGCTTATACGCAAATCAGCCACAAGACCTACTACAAGCCGGAGGACGTGATGGCTATCGCAGCAGTAGTGGAGGACAGGAAAAAGGACATGCGCTTTCGCAAGCGCACAGGTTAGGCTGTCAATATACAACAGCAACTTTATCCAATGCAGCAAGTAAACCGAGTAACGTAAGTATTAACAATAAAACGAGACAACTATGAGCAATGAAGTAATGACAAGAAACAGCGAGTGGATGAACCACATCGTGAACCACCTCAACCGAATGGTTGACAATTTTGAACGTGCCGTGATGAACTACCGCCCCATGCTTGGCGGTGAGCGCTTCATGACGGACAAGGAGCTTTGCGCCAGGCTGCAACTGAGCCGAAGAACCCTGCAGGACTACCGAAACAACGGTGTCATCCCGTATATCCAGCTTGGCGGAAAGATACTCTACCGCGAGTCCGACATTCAGAAGATTCTGATGGCTAACTATCGTGAGGCGTACCGAATGAAGGGCTTGTAGGAGAAATACACGTCCTTGATGAGTGGGGTGAAATGAACAAGGCGACAACGTATAACTTACCGAGTGTGGCTGTTATAGGTTGTCGCCTCGTTTTATTGGCTATACCGAGTTGTTCGTGTTTGCCGGGTATCATTTGTGTTACCTGTATAAATCTAATACCATGCTAAAACACACTGCGGTGGTTCGCCCAAGTGGCTGGAGGCGCAAAGCCTCCAAGGAACGTTGCTTTATGGCAGGTCTATGCCATTGCATTCTCTGTAAAGATACAGACCAGTTTAGTGCGGCTTGTCTGTCTGTCGATGACGGACTGCATGATGAACTCCCGAAAGGCTCTGCTCTCAATGCTGTCAATACGGAAGGCTACCGCAATGACGAGTTCAAGGCTATACACATCATAGCTGATGCGGTCGTTCTTCCAGACATGACGGCGTACACCCTGCTCTTTCAGGATGCCGTCCTTGAATACAGCCTTGACAGCCTTGCGCACATAGCAGCCGAACACATTATACATGTCGGCAATCTCCTGCATGGTCATCCATACAGTATCGGTCGGCATGGATACCGTTCCGCTCTCGCTGATAGTTATAACTCCTCTGTTCATTTTCCAATAGTTTTTTCGTTCGATAATCTGTTCCTTTCTCGCTTGGCAATAAGCTTATCCATGTCGTTTGAAATCTTCTGCTCCGTCACCTGCGCATAGACCTGTGTGCTTGTAATGTCTGCGTGTCCCATCATCTTGGCTATGCTGCCGATGGGAATGTCCTCGTTGAGCATCAAGACTCCGAATGTATGGCGGCTGGCGTGGAATCCCAACTTATTACTTATGCCAAGCACCATTCCAAGGGTATGCACATCAAGATAGATGTCTTTCTTCTCACCCAGTGGAAAAACAGGCTTGCTGTCGTCCGTGGTATTGTAGAGCGAAAGAATCTTCTCGGCTATCGGATGGAGCGGCACGAAGAACTCCACGCCTGTCTTCTCTCTTTCCTTGCGGATGAACTTCCTGCCATCGGAGTTCTCACTGATATGGTGAGGGTACAGTTTCTTTACATCTATATAGGATAAGGAGGTGAGCGAGGCAAAAATGAAACATCTGCGTGCAAGCTCCGTTCGCTCGTCAGCCATCGGGGTAGAGAGCATCTTGATGAAGTCTGCCTTGCTGATATGGGTCATCTTCGGGGCTGCCTTCTTCTCATACTCTATCTTGGCTATGGGATTGAAGCGGATAATGCTCCTGTCCACTGCCTTGTACATCAACATGTTCAGCCAGAGAAGGCAATGGTTCACGTAGCTGTCGATACGTCCCTGGTCTCGTTTCAGGAATAGCTTGTATTCCTCCCCGAAATTCTCGTCTATGTCCTCAAAGGCGATGTCGTCCTTATCCAACGAATGGACAAAGGCTCTCAGGTTCTTCTGCCATGTCCGCTTGTGCAGAAAGGTTTGTCTGGCTTTTGAGGTTCGATACCATTCCACGATGGTATCACCAAAGTTCAGCAAGAACCTTCCTGTCGTGTCCTTGTCCTTCAACACTGCCTTCAGCATTTCCACGGTGATGATGCCATTGGCGGTAAGAAGTGAGTTGTATTTATCCTTGACCTCAGCAAGGAAACTTGCCAATCGTCCGTTGTCCCTTGCGTTCCGTACCTCTCCCTTCTTGGCGTTCCACTCCTGTGGGGTACAGGATATGCCTGTGGAAATGGCTGCACTTTTGCCGTCAACGGTGATGCGGCAAAGTATGTTGGCTGTTCCGTCTGCCTTCACCTTCTGTCTGTTGATGTAAGGCAAAATTGAAAATGTACTTCTGCTCATAGTTGTTGTCCTTATAATATAATAATGTAGTTGAAACTGTAAAAAGAAAAGTTGAAAGCCCTGTTCATAATGCGAGAATAAAGTCCTTCTCGGTTGCAGCGATGAACTTGTCCATGTCCTCAAACAGCTTCTTTTGGGTTACTCTCGCATACCGCTGTGTCATCTTCACATCCTTGTGACCGAGCATCTTGCAGATGGTCTCCATCGGCACACCAGCCTCCAGCGTAATGAGGCTGGCGAACGAGTGTCGTCCCGAATGGTAGGAATAGGTCTTGCTCGTTTCCGCCAACTTGCAGATGGTGATGAGATCGATACGAACACGATTCGTGCTCAGCAATGGGAAAAGGGTATCTCTTGCCCCGTCCTCGTATTTCGCCATCAGCTCCAACGCCTCGGGCAGGAGTTTCACCCTGGCAAGTGTTCCGGTCTTCTTACGGTTATAGATGAGCCATTTGTCGCCATCCTCCAACACCTTGACATTGGCTTTCGTAATGGAAACGGTGTCTATGAAGGCTGTTCCTGCATAGCAGGCGAAAAGAAACAGGTCACGGCTAACGGATAGTCTCGGCTTGTCTTCGGGCAGTTCCACATCACGGATTTTTATGAAATCAGACATGCTGAGAGCCTTGGGTGTCGTAACCTTTGGAGTGCCAACCCGATAATGGGCGAACAGCAGGTTCTTGCACAAGCCTCGCTCAAAGGCGATGCGGCACATCTTCTTGAAGAGCGACACATAGATGGTGATGGTTCCTGATGAAAAGCCTTTCTCGTCAAGCAAGTAATGGTGAAAATCACTGATGAAAGGCTCGGTCAGCTGTCCGAAAGCCAAATCAGTCAACCTATACTTCGCCCCGATGAACTCAGCGAGATTCCTGCGAATCTTTCTGTAAGTCCAGACACTGCTCTTCGACATATCGATGCCCTCATGGGTGCTGAGTTCGCTGATATGCTCGTCCACGAAGGAGAGAAGTGTGGTCTGTGTCTTGACGCTGCCCTGCAAGGCCTCCTTGACATCCTTAGCCTCGAAGTCCGTTCTCTTTTCCACAAGCACATCGAAAGCCTTTTGGATGGAAAGCAACAACTGCTCGATGTCCTTGTTGGTTTCCACGGCTTCCTTGCTCTTGCCCTCCAATCGGCTGGCACGAGGATTCCAAAGCGATGGAGTGCAAGACAACTTGCAGGAGAACTGCGCCATAGTCCTGTTCACCGTGATGCGTCCCATGATGGGAGCTTTTCCGTTCTTGTCCATTCCGCTCTTTTTTAGGTAGAGCAACACCTTGAATTTTTCGATTTTCATAACGCTTACATTTTGAGTGTGCAAATATAATCATTTTGTAAGCGTTCCTTGATACGCAAAACATTGAGAATCAGCGCAATAAAATCCATTGATGCACAAAGTTGCCTTTCCGCATTGTTACCTGATTTGCATAGGTAACTGTGGCTCACGATTTAGTAACTGAACTACTTCAATATTCCTCACTCGCTTGCTTTATGTCGATTTGGCAACTTTGTGCAAATCTGCTCATTCCCAACTGTTTACGTTCCAACCTCTCTTATTCTCCTTTGGCTGCTTTAGAGCTTTATGTTAGCACAGCAAAACCAATGGTTCAGCAATCACGTGAGCGGAAGCAATGGAACCCGAAGCGGCGTGTTCAGCCTCTTCTTCGGATTATCCTGCTATTACTGGGAGAGTTTCGACCCTGCCCATATCCAGCCGCTCTTCATCAAGCGCCTGCAGGAACTGGGATACGAGATACAGACCTATCCTAGTGCCACCTTTGCCGACCCGCCATTCGGGAGAGTCATCTTTGGTGGGGTGCCAGGCATCCATACCGAGACGAAAGGCAATACGCCGCTGGAGCGAGATACAAGGATAGCAGAGGAATTCATCAGCGATTCGCAGCAGCATAAGAAGAGCGGGAAGCCATTCTTCTCATTCCTTTTCTTCGACCTGCCTCATAGCTTTGGACTCCCTGCCGACAAGAATAAGCGTTTCCAGCCGGCTTGGGCGTATGCCGACTATACCAAACTCAGCAACGATATGGATCCTACTCCTTTCTGGAATATGTATCGCAACTGCTGCTATCAGGACGACCTGCTGCTGGGCCGCATCTTCGAGACCCTGAAGAAAGAGGGACTGATGGATAACACCATCATCATTCTTTCGGGCGACCACAGTCAGGAGTTCAATGAGAACCATAATAATTACTGGGGACATAACGGCAACTTCTCCAAAGCCCAGATTGGCGTGCCTATGATTTGGCATGTTCCTGGCGCAAAGCCTCAGAAGTTTATGCATCGCACCACTCATTATGATGTGGTTCCGACATTGATGAAGAATCATCTGGGCATAAAGAACAATCCTGCCGATTATTCAATGGGCAGAATGATGACAGATAAGACGCCTAGACTATGGCATGTAGTAGGCAGCAATCTGAACTATGCCTTCATCATCAACAACGACACCATCCTGGAAAAGACAGCCGATGGTGCCTTGGATGTTTATGATGCCCACATGAATCCAGTGAAGAACTATCGTCTGCCAGCCAAGCAGTTCGACCAGGCTATCAAGCAGCTCAACAGGTTCTTTAAGTAACAATAAGATGCCAGCCCAAATGCTGGCATCTTATCTTTGATAAAGTTTCATAAATAAATGCCACTAGCATATCGACTTTCAAGAATATTTCGTAACTTTGTACTCCGTCAGTGCAAAAAGTAAAGAACTATGGTAAGAGAAAGAAAAAAGCGAATCTATCGCAAGCGAATACCTTATGGTATGCAGAATTTTGAGGATGTGATTGAAAGGGATTGCTACTATGTAGACAAGACTCCTTTCATCGAGGAAATTGAAGACTCTAATATGTACTTCTTCTATATACGCCCTCGCCGATTCGGCAAGAGCCTTACCCTCTCCATGCTTGAAAATTACTATGACATCAACAAGAAAGACAAGTTTGATGAAATTTTTGGCAAGCTCTATATTGGTGAGAATCCAACTCCCGAACATAATAGTTATCTCATCATCCATCTCAACTTTGCCATTATTGTAGGCGGATTAGACGACTACAAGCATGGTATGGACAATTATTGCAGGACGCAGTTTAATTACTTCGTGGATGTATATTCGCATCTCTTACCAGAAGGTACCAAGGAAGGCCTCAACCAACAGGAAGATGCCGTCAACCAATTAAACTATCTTTGCACCCAAAGCAAAAAATCTGGTCAGAAGATTTATCTCTTCATTGACGAGTACGACCACTTCACCAACCAGATTCTCGCACACAAGGAGCATGAACAGAGATACCGCATACAGACCCATGGCGAAGGATATCTCAGAAAATTCTTCGATACCATCAAGGGAGCAGCAGGCGATACTTTGGCACGTGTCTTCGTAACAGGCGTTAGCCCTGTAACGATGGATGACCTGACAAGCGGATTCAATATCGGCACCAATTACTCCCTGGCTCCGGAATTCAATGAGATGACAGGATTCACAGAGGATGAAGTAAGAGATATGCTGGGCTACTATTCCAGCGTATTGCCGTTCAATCACAGCGTGGATGAACTCATCAAGGTGATGAAGCCATGGTATGACAACTATTGCTTTGCCGAAGAGGAGTACGGAAAAACTACAATGTACAATTCTGTGATGGTACTTAACTTCTTAGACAAGTACATCCGCAACAACTACGACATTCCTAAGAATATGGTAGAGAGCAATGTACGCATCGACTATGACAAGGTACGCATGCTTATCCGTCATGACAAGGAATTTGCTCACGATGCCAGCATCATCCAGCAGTTGGTAACCCAAGGATTCGTCACAGGTAAGCTCGTGGAAAACTTCCCTGCCGAGCGCATCAACGACCCAGACAACTTCCTGAGTCTGCTCTTCTATTTCGGCATGGTAACGATAGATGGCACATACGATGGTAGCACCAAGTTCATTATCCCTAATGAGGTGGTGCGCGACCAGATGTATACCTATCTCTTGGATACCTACAAGGAAAATGATTTGACCTATGATAGTTACAACAAGGGAAAGCTGGAGGCTCAACTAGCATATCATGGCAACTACAAGGCATACTTTGAGTTCATCGCCGACAGCCTGAAGCGTTACTCTTCTCAGCGTGATAAGCAGAAGGGAGAAGCATTCGTGCATGGTTTCACCTTGGCGATGACCAGCCAAAACCAGTTCTATCGCCCTATCTCAGAGCTAGACAACGATGGCGGCTATGCCGACATCTTCCTCTCTCCGCTCTGCGACATCTACAAGGACATGGTGGATAGTTACATCATCGAACTGAAATACTGCAAGACCAATACCGCCGATGAGCAGCTGCAAGTTCTCTTCAAGGAAGCCTCTGCCCAAATTTGCCGCTATGCCAATAGCGACATCGTCAAGGAGTCGGTCAAGACCACTAAGCTCCACAAACTTGTAGTTATCTACCGAGGAGCAGAAATGGTAATGTGCGAGGAAGTAACGGAAGAATAAGGCTCAGGAGAGGTTGTCTTATCCACGGACAATCTCTCCTGAGCCTAAATTACGTTAACTTCCACACTCTTCTCTTCAGCCACAACGCCAAGATAGGGTCACTCATTTCCAGATGCTTCGGGGCTGATATCGTAATCAGATCTTTCACCATCAAGGACTTCTTTAGGCGGGTTACATTGGCGGCAGTACCCAGGCGATAGGTTTCCAATATTGCCGTCTGCGTGAAACCGGTATGTACTCCATTGGTGATGGCATGAAGGAAATTCATCTGATAGGCAGAAAGGTCTTCAGTCTGCTGGATAAACAAAGGCTCGCTGGCATCCAGCAACCGGTCTATTCCATATTTCAAGTCCTCTTCTGTTGCTACAGAATCATCCTGTACTCGCAACCATACAAACCATGCCAACTGCTGTACATAAGAAGAATACCTGTCTGTTACCTGACAGATTTCACGAGCCAACTCTTCCGAGATATGCTTGCCGGTAGATTCGAAACGCTGACAGATATACTCCACCCAGTCATTCTCGCTTATCTTGTTCAGATAGAAGAAATCTCCAAAGCGATAAAATGGGTAACTGGCATTCTGGAACATCTGTTCCATCATGTGCTTCTTGCTTCCATAAAGGCAGTAAGAAACATGGCTCTGTAATTGCCATACGCTACGGAGCTTCTTCTGGAAGGTCAATGAATCAGGGAAATCGCCTATCTACTGAAAATCATCGATGCAGACTACGATATGACAACCTTTAGACCGAGCTATCATTTCCGGAAGTCTCAAAACCTCTTCGGTAGTATTGTTACCTGCATTATACTCCAACGCCAAAGAGGAATCAGTCGAAGTAGCCCGAACCACGGCCGTGGCAAAAGCATTGATAAAATCATTCTCAGAGCGACAGCCGAAGGCATCTATACGAGCTATCCTGATGTCTTCGCTCTCTACAAGCGAACACACCTTATCCACCAATGAAGTCTTACCCATACGACGAGGCGAAATCAATATCGTATTCACTCCATACGTAAAGTTCGCCTTCAGGCGTTCTGTTTCCTCTTTACGGTCGGTAAAGGAATCTCCCTCCACACGAACACCGAACACAAACGGAGCTTCTTTACTTTTTCTCATAATTACTACCTTATTTTATACTATACAGCTTTTCTTCTGCAAAGATAGCAAAAAAAAACAAATTAAACAAGGTTGTTTAAAACAATGTTGTTTAAAGCCATCTTTTTTTGCAGAAACAGCAATTCTTCGTCTGATAAAAATATAGTTTCATAAATTATACCCTAGGGTATAATACCTTTGGGTATAATTTTGTAACTTTGCAGAGAATAAACTTCAAGTCCCTGAAGAATAGAAAAGCCATATAAACAGTTAATCCCCCATCACGCAGCCAAAGCGTGGTGGGGGATTACCGTTTCTGATAATATCGTTTTTTTATTGCTGATGTCGCTCAATATACTCCGCTGCCTGGATATTCGAGAACACATAGTTCTTCAAATCCTGGAACTTAGACTCCTGCTTCGTTTCCTTCAGATTGCCATTCGGCAACACATCATAGCAGAAACTGCGGTTCATCGACGGATTATAAACGAAGCAACGCTGATGGTCTCTTGCCACAATCTGGTTGTCTGCCGAATAGAACACCATCGGGCGCTGCTGCTTCAGCAGATCCACGCCGAAGCCCTCGTACTCATAATTCAGATTCATCAGGCCGAAAAGCGTAGGCATTACATCTACCTGCATACCCAAACCGGCATACTGCTGCTGCGGAACACCCGGACCGAAAATGATGAGCGGAATGTGGTTGTACGACTGAGGCAACTCGCCCTCGCTCTTACCCACCAGCTTGCCATGGTCTGCCTGAATCACGAATATCGTATTCTTATACCAAGGCTCCCGACTTGCCTTCTTCAGAAAGTCGCCTATCGCCCAGTCGGCATACTCCACAATTTGCGTTTCCTTCTCCTTGGTCTTCGGCTTGAAGAAATCAGGAATGATATATGGCGGATGATTGCTCACGGTGAGGATGGTAGCCATGAAAGGCTTGCCCGTCTTTGCCTTCTGGTTGATGGTGTTGAGGGCATAGCCCATCTCGAAATGGTCGCTCACGCCAAAGCTGTTCACCACCTCGCTCTTAGGATAGTTCTCCTGAGAGAAGATGTCATCATAGCCATTGGTCTGGAAGAAGGCCTTCATGTTGTCATACTGCGCCTCGTGGGTCATGAAGAACATGTTCTCGTAGCCATACTGCTTCAACACCGTGGCGATACCCTTGCGGCGCGGAGTCACCGTTCCCTTCATCAGGTTTCGGAACATGAGAGCAGGGAAACTGTAGAGCGTAGCCGTCATGCCATGGTTGGTATGGATGCCGGCACTATAAAAGTGGGTGAACGCCAGGGAATGATGATAGAGCGAATCGAGCGTTGGGGTGAGCGGCTGCTGATTGCCGAAAGTGCCCAGCAGGTTTGCCGACATAGACTCCATCAATATCACCACTACGTTAGGATGATTTTTCTTTGCAAGAGAAGTATTTGCATTCTTCGCAAACGAATGCCCCGCCTTCATCACCAGGGAATCGTTCACCACCTCACGCTTCAGAATATTCGTGCTATCCACCTTTCCCGTGATACCCAGCCACTGGCGGGTATTCGTAATGGCCTCAGCGTATGGCATGAGATGCAGTTCCTTGTTCTCCTTGCGCATATCGTCGAGCGCCGAAGTAAGGAGATTGAATGCCGGGTTGATGCCGAGCTGGTTGAGGAATGAATCCTCGCAATAGTAAGCCTGGCTCACCTTGATAGGATTATAGCCCATTCTGCCACGGATGCCGAAAAGGCAGGCGCCTACCAGAGCCAGGGAAATGAGGAAACGGCTGACTACCAGCACCAGGTACATATTGTCCTTAGGCAACAGGAAGAGCCCCTCGAAATAGCGGCGCAAGCGGACGAGCGCATAGATAAACGCCCCCGTGAACACGAAATAGAGGGCGATATAGAGCCAGTAGGAAGACTCCTGCAAAAGCATGCCCGATGTGGTGGCCACATAGCCGAACCACCCGAAGATGCTGGAATTGATGTTCTTGAAGAAATACTGGAAATAAGGGGTATTGGCTGCCGAAGGCATGAAGGCGATGGCAAACCATGCCGCATACCAGATGTTGATGCCACGCAGCAAACGGCGATGACACCACCCCAGACTGGCTGCTACAAGGAGCACAGCCACAGGCAATACCGAAATATAACAAGCAATGACATTGTCGAACCATACACCCTTGACAAACGCCATCACCCTACTCGCCTCTGCATCTACTATCATGCCATGCAGGGCGATGAATTCTACCAATCTGAAAAGAGTCATCACCAGCAATGCCAATACATGCACCGAAAGGAGATACCCCAAAGCCTTAAAATATCGTTTCATCTTTATCCTATTTTAGAAATCGGGTGCAAAGTTAATAATTATATCCCAATAAATGCAAAAAATCCTGCCTTATTCTGTCTATAAACAAATAATTATATGTAACTTTGCAGCCAAAATAACATAATAAGACTTCGATAAGACATGAACATCAAGTACAACAAAGCCCTATGGCTCATCATCATCCTGGCTATCGTGATGATGATTCCATTCCTCGGACTCTCTGATTTCAATACCAAGGGAGAGCCGCGCGAAGCTGTGGTTGCCTACACCATGCTGGAACACGGCAACTGGATTCTGCCCATCAACAATGGTGGCGATATCCCTTACAAACCACCATTCTTTCACTGGTGCATCGCCTTCTTCAGCCTCATCGCCGGCCACGTGAATGAATATACTTCGCGTCTTCCATCCGCCGTATCGCTGGTATTGATGACCATTGGCGGCTTCGTATTCTATGCCAAGCGAAAGGATACACAGACCAGCCTCATCGCAGCCATCCTCACGCTCACCGCCTTCGAGGTGCACCGTGCGGGCATGAACTGCCGTGTGGATATGGTGAACTCTGCCCTGATGGTGGGAGCCATGTATCTGCTCTACCGATGGTGGGAGAAGGGAAAGCACCAGCTGCCTTGGCTCGCCATCCTTTGCATGAGCGGTGCAACGCTGACCAAGGGGCCTATAGGCATCATCCTGCCATGCTTCGTGATGGGCGTATTCATGCTTACCCAGCGCGAGAACTTCTGGGGCATCGTATGGCGCATGGCTCTAACCGCCCTACTCTCGCTCATCATCCCATTCTGCTGGTACTATGCAGCCTATCTGCAAGGTGGCGACGAGTTCCTGCGACTGGTGAAGGAAGAGAACATCGACCGATTCATGGGTAAGATGGCATACGAATCGCATGAGAACCCGGCGTGGTACAATCTGCTTACGCTTGTAATGGGCTGGTTGCCTTACACCTTATTATTATTGTTCTCGCTCTTCATCCTGCCATGGAAGAAGTTCTCGAAGACCCGATTCCTGGAGAATGCGAAGAAGGCTACTCCGCTGCAGGTGTTCACCTGGCTCGCCTTTCTTCTGGTGCTCTTCTTCTACTGCATCCCTAAGAGCAAGCGCAGCGTCTATCTGCTGCCATGCTATCCGTTCATGGCTTATCTCATCGCTGAATACATCGTTTGGATGATGAAGGAGAAGATGGGAGCCATCAAGGTATATGCCGGTGTGATTGCCTCGCTGGCAGTTATCCTTGTGATTGCTACGCTTGTTATACGAGCAGGCGGCATACCAGATACCATTTTCCATGGCAAGCATGCTGCCGACAACATCGCCATGCTCCATGCAATAGGGGAATCTACTCATGGTATCCTATTCTACGTATGCTATATGTTTCTTATAATAGGAGCTTATCAGATATTCAAGGCACTCAAGAAAAAAGAGACAAGCCAAATGATGAAATATACATTGGTGATGATTATCGCAATTTTCATCACACTCGACTCCACCCTGCAGCCTGCCGTGCTCAACACGAAGGCAGATAAGCATCTGGCGCCGGTTATCGAAAAGAAGTTTGATACCAGCAAGCTCTACTCTTATATGTCGGTAGATATGCTGCACTTCTTCAGCCTAAACTTCTACCTGGGCGATAAGATCCAGCAGTTTGACAAGGTGCTGCCACAGGATGGCGTACTGATGATTCCGGAAGAAGACATGCCTGATTTCCTGAAGAAATATGGCAAGGACTATACCTTCCAGAAGGTTTGGGAAGTAAAGAAAACGGTGGAATGGCACAGCAAGGTAGGCTTCTACAAATTTGTGAAGACAAGTGCCAATATCGCACAGAACAGATAAACAAAGATTAGTGATTAGATACAAAAATGAGGGTGTGTCATAAGTCCATGACACACCCTCATTTTTGTATCTGAATAATTATACTCTTTCTTCTATAAAATATCGAGGACGGCGCTTTACCTCGGTATAAATCTTGCCGATATAGACGCCCGTGATGCCTACACCCGTGGTGATGATGCCACCGATAAACCACATGGAAACAAGCAAGGAGGTCCAGCCCTGGATGGTCTTGCCCTGGAAATGCTCCACCAAGGCAAAGATAATCATGATGAAGGCTACTAAAGTCATCGCCAAGCCCAGGAAAGTGATAAACTTCAATGGTGCCACGGAAAACGAGGTGATGCCATCGATACTGAAGCTCAGCATCTTGGTGAGCGGATACTTGCTCTCACCTGCCTCGCGTGCCTTGCGGTCGTAATAGACGAATCCCTCACGGAAGCCCAACTGGCGGACGATGGATCTGAGGAAGAGATTGCGCTCGGGATACTGCATCAGCGCCTTCAGCGTGCGGTTGGTCATCATGCGGAAATCGGCATGATTATACACCGTATCCTTATCCACGCTCTGCATCAGCTTATAGAAAGCCTGGGCGGTGAATCGCTTGAAGAAGGTATCGGTCTTGCGCTCCTTACGCACACCATAGATAATATCCTTGCCTTCCTGCACCTGGCGCACCATGTCTATGATTACATTCTCATCGTCCTGCAAATCGGCATCGATGCTTACCATCGCATCGCAATGATCCACAGCCGCCTCCATTCCTGCCCAGAGGGCATTCTGATGGCCGCGGTTATGGGATAACTTGATGCCATGCACATACCTGTGCTCCCTGGCAGCATCCGAA
The DNA here is from genome assembly GCF_019249655.2 of Segatella copri. Taxonomy (NCBI): domain Bacteria; kingdom Pseudomonadati; phylum Bacteroidota; class Bacteroidia; order Bacteroidales; family Prevotellaceae; genus Segatella; species Segatella copri. The sequence continues at coordinate 355,185 of NZ_CP137557.1, read as the reverse complement.
ATCATCTGCCAGGTATGGTCACGACTTCCGTCGTCAACAAGGAGCAATCCCGTGTCGGCGTCAGTCTCTTTCTTGATGTTTTTTATCAGATTGCCAAGCACCTCCAGGGTTTTCGGCAACACTTCTTCCTCGTTGTAACAAGGAATCACTATTAATACTTTCATACCTTCTTCCTCTTTCACGATACTTAATCCATATAGTTTGCAAAGATACGAAAAACTATCAGAAACGCCAAATTATTTGAAGACTATCTTGTTCCTGAATTTTCCGATACCTTGAAATTCTTTTATGATTCCTTCCAAACTCTTCTCTTGAGCCACAATGCTAAAATAGGGTCACTCATTTCCAAATGTTTAGGGGCAGGTATCGTAATCAGATCTTTCACCATCAAGGACTTCTTAAGGCGAGTTACATTGGCAGCAGTACCTAGGCGATAGGTTTCCAATATTGCCGTCTGCGTGAAACCAGTATGTACTCCATTGGTAATGGCATGCAGGAAATTCATCTGATAGGCAGAAAGGTCTTCGGTCTGCTGGATAAACAAGGGTTCACAAGCATCCAGCAACCGGTCTATTCCATATTTCAAATCCTCTTCTGTAGCTACAGAATCATCTTGCACTCGCAACCATACAAACCATGCCAACTGCTGTACATAAGAAGAATATCGGTCTGTTACCTGACAGATTTCACGAGCCAACTCTTCCGAGATATGCTTGCCAGTAGATTCGAAACGTTGACAGATATACTCCACCCAGTCTTTCTCGCTAATCTTATTCAGATAGAAGAAATCACCAAAACGATAGAATGGATAACTGGCATTCTGGAACATCTGTTCCATCATGTGTTTCTTGCTACCATAAAGGCAGTAAGAAACATGGCTCTGTAATTGCCATACGCTACGGAGCTTCTTCTGGAAGGTCAAGGAATCAGGGAAATCGCCTATCTGCTGAAATTCATCGATGCAGACTACGATATGACAACCTTTAGACCGAGCTATCATTTCCGGAAGTCTCAAAGCCTCTTCGGTAGTATTGTTACCTGCATTATACTCCAACGCCAAAGAGAAATCAGTCAAAGGATCTTGTCCTATACTGATTTTCGGAACAAAACGGCTCAAGAACACCTTGGCATTCTCCATCCATTCTTCCCATTTTGAAGAAGTAGCCCGAACCACAGCCGTGGCAAAAGCATTGATAAAATCATTCTCAGAGCGACAGCCAAAGGCATCTATACGAGCTATCCTGATGTCTTCGCTCTCTACAAGCGAACACACCTTATCCACCAATGAAGTCTTACCCATACGACGAGGTGAAATCAAAATCGTATTCACTCCATACGTAAAGTTCGCCTTCAGGCGTTCTGTTTCCTCTCTACGGTCGGTAAAGGAATCTCCCTCCACACGAACACCGAACACAAACGGAGCTTCTTTACTTTTTCTCATAATCACTACCTTATTTTATACTATACAGCTTTTCTTCTGCAAAGAAAATGCAAACGAGCGCAATGAAAGCTTGCTTTCAAATTGCCGAGTGCAGCTTTTCTTCTGCAAAGATAGCAAAAAAAAACAAATTAAACAAGGTTGTTTAAAACAATGTTGTTTAAAGCCATCTTTTTTTGCAGAAACAGCAATTCTTCGTCTGATAAAAACATAAAGTTTCATAAATTATACCCTAGGGTATAATACCTTTGGGTATAATTTTGTAACTTTGCAGAAAATCAAGACTTTAAGTATATGAACAAGATACCATTCGAATATGGTTCTATCGCTGAGAATCCATTCTACCGTTTTGGACAGATGATGACATTGAAGAAGATAGCCAAGGAATACTGAATTCGCAGAAACTTCACCACTTCCATTTCATCTGTATCTCCAAATCGGTTTGATGCGAGGCCGCTATCTCCTGTAATCCGGTGGAGATATGGCTCCGGTCGAAATAGCGGGTAGTGCCCAGTTTGGCAATAACCAGCAGATGCTTACCTATTTCCGAACGAGCCACCAGGGCACAGCGGATGCCCTCGCCATAGAAGCTGCTGAAACTCATCTGATAAAGCAGGCCGGGTTCGTAGACATAGATGCGACTGCTGAAATCCTGCGTATGGAAATAAGAAAAACTGCCCGATAGCCTCAGCCAATGCCAGCGATAACTCAGGTTCTCGTTCAGCAGATACCCCTGGCTGGGGTTCGCACCATCTGCATCTTTCTGGCTTGACTTCTTTCCCATCTCCTTGCTCATCGTATAATCCACACTCGTCTTGGCACTCCAGTTTTTCTCAGCGAAAGTGGCATAAAGGCGCCATCGCCCGGTGGTGGTTCCCGCCTTCTCCTTATAGCGCAATCGGGTGCCCAGAATCCATCTCTTATTAGGCTGATAGAGGATATTGAGCAGATGGTCCCAGCATTGCGTGCTTTGCCTGGTATGATACTTGGGCCACACGAAATAGACAAAGTCGCTATAGCCGGTGATGCTCCTGCGATGAGCCGGAACCCACGTAAAGCCCAGATAGGCTCCATTCTCATCCTGCACATCGCTCCCCTCTGAAAAGCTGTTGCTGAAAAGCGAGTAATAGCGGGCGGAATAGAACCGATGCAAGGCAAGCAGAGAGAAATGGTCGGAAAAGAGATAGGAGGCGGCATTGAGGGTGGCGATGGCTCCACAATTGCCCGTCGCCGTTTCGCCTGCGATGGTCCAGCGGTGGGAAACGTAGCCGTAATCCACACTCGCATTCCAGAAGTTATAGCCCTGGGGCGCAAATCGCTTATACAACTGCGACTTATCGGGCGTAAGCGGAAGGGAGAAAGAGGTATAGAAGCCTGTTGCCCCGATATGCCAGCCCTGGTTGCGATAGTTGATGTTTCCGCCCATCAGAGTATTGGAGGCGATATTCTGCTTCGCGATTTCCTTCAGGGTGCGATGCAGTCCGGTCTTCTGGATGGTTTGGATGCCGCCCTGGTCGGAGAGCGTGGCATCTATCTTGCGATAAGAGAAGAAGGCGGTCAGGTCGAGACCTTTCAACAAGGTATAGGTGGCAGCTGCTCCCTGCAGATAATTGGCAGAAGATCGGGAGGAATGAACCCGGATGCGGTTGGTGGCGCTTCCCAGGGAAGAAAGCACCGAGAGTTTGCCGAAGCTGAAATCGTTGTTGAGTATCAGTCCCAAGCCTTCGTGCAGGCGGTATCTGCCCAGGGTGATGTTCTTCCAGCGCCCCAGTTTCTTTACTTGCAGATAGAAGGAGTAGAAATCATAGCCCAGGTTGTTCTTGCCGGTGCCAAAGGGTTCGCCCGCATCCTGCGCCCCCACAACGCCCAGCTTTACATAGTCGCCATACCTGAACTGATAGCGCAGCCAATGCTTGTATTTATAGCCCATATAGCCATTGGCATCGCCCTTTCTTTCGTAGAAAGGCACCTTCAACATGCCCATCGCCTCATGCTTTCCATATTTGATGATATTCCTGATACTGGGGAAATCAGACTTCTTCTGGTCAGCATCTACATAGAAGAAATGCTCCATCAGCTGTCGCTGATACCAGCTGATGCTCGGAATCAGGGTGAGTTCCGTCATGCTTTTCATTCCGCCATAGCGATAAACGTAAGCCTGGATGTCTTCCACCTGCGAAGAGGTAAGAAAGGGCAAACGCTCCATCTCCTCGCGGGTAGCCGCATTCAGGTTTATCGGATGCTGCGCCCATTCCTCCAGATCTTCCTCGTAGTCTTCCCAGGAAGTATGCTCAAAATCCTCGGTTTCCGAAAGTTCAGAAAGTAGCTGCTGCCACGACTGGGCACTTACCGAAAAGGCATGGAATAGCAGGGAACTGCCTAACAGAAACAGTTTCAACAAAAATTGGGTTATGGGCTGCCAACGTTTCATCTATAGGCAAACGATTATTAAATTTCCTCAAAGTTACAATGATTTTCTGAAAATGAGCAAGAAAAAGGAAAGAATCTTTCTCTAAATGAGAAATAATCTGTAATTTTGCGGCGTAATTAGCAAGATAGAGGGGCTTACACCTTATTATATATAAGACAAATGGATAATTAAGATGGATTTCATGAAACAGAAAATATTATTTCTGCTGGCGATGCTCTTCTGCATCAGCCTGCAGACAATGGCGCAAACCGATGGCGACAACCCTGAAGACAGGGAGGTGGATATGGATACTCCTACCTTCGAACCGATGGTGAAGGTGGGAAAGGTGCTGCTGGATAAAGACAGCATTCAATACGTGCAGGTGAACAACGTGTATGTTTATCCACAGCCTGTGTTCAAAAACGCCAAGGAAAGGATGGCCTACAACCGACTGGTGTATAACATCAAGAAGGTGTTGCCGATAGCCAAGGAGGTGAGAAAGATCATCATCGAGACGGGCGACTATCTGGAGACCCTTCCTAACAAGAAGGCGAAGGATGCCCACATGAAACTGGTGGAGAAGGACATCAAGCAGCGATACACGCCAAGAATGAAGAAGCTAACCTATGCGCAAGGCAAGCTCTGCATCAAGCTGGTGTATCGTGAATGCAACTCTTCTTCCTATCATCTTATCCAAGCCTTCCTGGGTCCTATCCGTGCCGGCTTCTACCAGGCCTTCGCTGCCCTCTTCGGTGCCAGCCTCAACAAGAAGTACGATCCGAACGGAGTGGATAGGCTCACGGAAAGAGTGGTGAGACAAGTGGAATCAGGGCAGATTTAATCATACTCCTTATTAAGAAAACCAATACCCTTAGGGAAAGTTGTGGATACTATTAAGAGTATTTGTCTATACTATTAGGAGAAATCTCCGTTCATAAGTTTTGAATGTGCGTTCAAAAGCTTTGAATGTACGTTCAAAAGCTTTGAACATACGTTCAACGACGCTGAACGGAGATTTCTTCTAATGAAAAAAAGAAATGTCCCTAGAGGTAACTGCTTTTTCCTCTAGGGACATTCCTAATTATTCCTCGGTATAAAGCACCTGGATCATGGTCTGACCCACTGCCTTCAACACATTCTTATCCAAATGAGCCATGTCATCGATTACCGTATGCCAGGTAGGACCGAAACTGCTCTGCTGGCAATCTGGGTAATATGCTATCACATCGATGGTTGGAATCTTCGCCTTCTGGTTCACTGGGATGTGGTCGTCGGTAATCATACCGCCATCACTCTTAGGGAAGTAACTGCCGTAACCAGCCTGGCGGGCTGCAGCCCAAACCTTCTTCACTATGCCACCGGCATACTGCATCGACATGCCCTCACGGTAGAACTTGGCACCCTGACCACCTACCATATCGAGAAGGATACCGTAACGAGGATTGTAGCTATCCGGCTTGTTCTCACTCCAATACTGCGCACCCAGCGCCCAACTGTCGCCATCATCCTGCACATCAGCCCACTGAGGCGTACCCCAGTCTTCCGTATCGAAACATACGAAATCTACTCCGATATTCGGATTCAACTTCTTGTCTGCCTGCAACTGGCGGGCAAGCTCAAGCATCACGGCCACACCGCTGGCACCATCGTTGGCAGCCAGCACAGGCTTGCGCCAATTGGTACTGTCAGGATCATTATCAGCCCAAGGACGACTGTCCCAATGGGCACAGAGCAGGATGCGGGTCTGCGCCTTCGGGTTATAGTGGGCGATGATATTGGTATTCTTCAATATCGTGCCATCATAACCCTTCAGGTCGGCCTTCTGGGTCTCCACCTCGCATCCAAACTGCTTGAATTTGCTCACAATCCATTCGCCACACTTATCGTGCGCCTCGCTGTTCATCACACGAGGACCGAAATCGCATTGCACCTGGCAATAAGCCAGCGCCGAATCGGCATTGAAGGCAGGACCTACGGGATTCAGCTTCTCGGCTTCCTCTACCTCCTGAACCTCAGGCGAACTCGAACTGTTCGCATTCTTATAGCTGATGGTACCAGCCACCACTCCGGCAGCCACCACCAAGCCCAAAATTATCTTCATTTTCTTCGTCATTGTATTTACTTTGAACTTTCAGATTTGAACTTTGAACTTTATGATTACTTAATAACTATCAAATTCTTCACTCTTCGTTCTTCACTTTCCAAAGTTCTGCACCTGCGTCATCACTCTGAGCCAGTTGCCTCCCCAAATCTTGGCGATGTCCTGCTCGCTGTACTTGCGGCGCAGCAGCTGGAGGGTGAAGTTGATGAGTTCAGAAGAGTCGGCAAGTCCGCGGATGCCTCCATCTCCATCGAAATCGGTACCGAGACCTACGTGGTCGATGCCCATCACGTCGATGGCATGCTCCAGGTGGGCGATGGCATCCATGATGTCTGCTCCTCCCTCCTTGCGCAGGAATCCGTGGTAGAGCGTGGTATGCGCCACACCGCCACGAGCCGCCAGGGCACGCATCTGGTCATCCGTCAGGTTGCGGGGAACATCGCAGAGCGCACGGCTGCTGCTATGGCTGCACACAATAGGGGTCTGACTGATTTCGAGCGCATCGTAGAAGCTCTTCTCGCCGGCATGACTCAAATCTACCATGATGCCATGGCGGTTCATCTCCTGAATCACCTTGGCTCCGAAACTGCTCACGCCATTGTGGGTGTTGCAGCCACGGGCACTGTCGCAGATGTCGTTGTCGCCATTGTGACAGAGGGTGATATAGACGATGCCGCGCTGGGCAAAATGCTTCACGTTGCTCAGGTCATGCTCCAGGGCTAGACCGTTTTCTATGCCCAGCATGATGCTCTTTCTGCCCTTTCGCTTATCGCTGTAGAGATCGGTAGGCGTGCGGGCGATGCTGAGATACTGGCTGTTCTTGCTCACTATCTCCTCTATCTTGTCGAAGATGAGGTCGGCATACTGCGCCGGTCCCTGCACATCGAAATCCACCTTGCTGCTGAAGCTCTCGCCTATCTTAGGCTGCGGCAGATAGGCCACCATGGTGGTGGCATCCTGATGGCCGTCGGTCATCTTATGCAAATCCACAAGGATGCGGGAATCACGATGGTCGAACTTGACGCCCTGCGGGAAGAACATCGGCGTATCGCAATGGGTATCGAGGGTAAGGATGCGCTTATGCAACTGCTTGGCTGCATAGAAATTATTCGCCTGGTTTACAAGCCACAGGAAAAGCTTTCCGCCATCCTCGCCGAGCCATTCCGGATGCCACTGTACACCGAGAATCTGCTTATACTCGCTGCTCTCTATCGCCTCGATGATGCCATCGGTAGATTTGGCGATGATGCGCATATGCTTGCCCGGCTCGCTCACCGCCTGATGGTGGAACGAGTTGACGAAAATCTTCTCTGCCTCATATATATTATATAAGGTGGAATCTTTCTTGATTTCAACACTATGAGTAGGTTCCGAGCGATCGGCATCCTGACTGTGCTTCACCTGCTGCTTGATGTCCTGATACACCTTTCCGCCCAGGGCAATGGCCAGGGTCTGGATGCCGCGGCAAATGCCGAGCATCGGAATCTGACGGTTGAACGCCAGACGGGTGAGCATCAGTTCTGCCGCATCACGCTCCTGGTTGATGTTGTGAAGACGAGGCGAAGGCTCTTCGCCCATCCACAGCGGGTTATGGTCGCCGCCACCGGTGAGGATGAGACCATCCAGATGCTCCAGGGTATTGACGATGACTGAACTGTCGGCAACAGGGGGAATGATGACAGGCGTTCCGCCCGCCGCAATCACCTGCTTGTAATAACGGTCGCGAAGCGTAGCATCAATGCCTTCATAGTTGGCAGAGATGCCAATCAGGGGCTGACGCTTCGCTTCGGGAAAAGAAGAGTACGCACCCTTGAGATGCGACTCCAAGTCAAATGTTTCCATTTGTTTATTTCTAAATACAAAAAAATTACTCTTCCTCCAAAAGAACAGGCACCTCGCGCTTGATACTCTGCTCAAGCGAGATGAGAGTTTCGGTAGAAACTACTCCCGGGATAGCCTGGAGCTTGTTGTTGAGCAGGTCCATGAGCTGCTCGTTGTCGCGGGCATACAGTTTAAGAAGCATGGTGTAAGAACCGGTTGTGAAGTGACACTCCACAATCTCAGGAATATTCTGCAGTCTTTCTACCACCTTCTTATACATATTACCACGTTCCAGGTTAAGTCCCACGTATGTGCAGGTGGAATAACCCAGGCTCTTAGGGTTTACATCGAAACCGCTACCTGTGATGAAACCATCCTCCATCAAGTGCTGTACACGCTGATGGATGGCTGCACGAGAAACTCCGCATTCAGCGGCTACGTCCTTAAAAGGAATACGGGCATTCTTTGAAAGGATGCCGAGAATCTTTCTGTCAAGATTGTCTATTTTTTCCATTTCTTTTTCTATTATTATGTTTGCTATTTTAAGGTATTTCTATACCAGATAGCAAAATTAATAAAAACTATCGAAACAAACAACAAAATGCACGAATATTTTGCAATATCCGTGCATTTTGTTGTTTTTTATACTGATTTTAACCAAAAAATCAGTTTTTCTCTTCTAAAAGACCATTACTTTCTCTTCTTAGAGCCAGCTTTCTTAGCAGCAGACTTAGCTGAAGTTTTTGCCACCTTCTTCTCTGCTCCTACGGCTACATTTTCCTTCAACTCGCCAGCAGGCTCAGCCTTAACCTCAGGCTTTACGATGCTGACAAGCTCAAGGTCGAAGACCAAAGTAGAGTATGGAGGAATCTGACCTGCCTGACGCTCGCCGTAAGCCAACTTATAAGGGATGTAGAGCTGCCACTTGCTGCCTACAGGCATGGTAGTGAGCGCCTCGGTCCAACCCTTGATCAGATTGCCGGCACGGAACTTATCGGTCTTGGCACCGCCATGCTTAGAGGTTGCATCGAATACGGTACCATCAATGAGACGGCCCTCGTAGATAACCTCCACCTCATCGGTAGCCTTAGGCACCTCGCCCTGGCCAGCCTTGATTACCTTATACTGCAATCCGCTAGGCAACACCTTTACACCAGGCTTCTTGGCATTCTCGGCAAGGAACTTCTCGCCAGCGCCCGCCAAGATCTGAGTCTTGAACTCGCCTGCCTTCTTCTCTGTGAAGAGGGTAGTATCATTGGCAAGAGCTGCCACGAAACCACGGCTGAACATCGCTGCATCGATAGAATCCTTGGCACTCTTCAATTCCTCACGGGTTCCAGGCAGGATGCGCTGGTTCACCATCTGCGCAATCTGCATACCCACGATGTAGGCAGTGCCCTGAGGAGTATTAGCCTTGGCGATAGCCTCCTCGTAACCGCGGATGAAATCTGCCATGTAAGCAGTATCTACCTGATAACTCTGCTGGATGAATGGAATCAAGCCACGTGTGGCATGAACACCAGCTGCATAACTCAACGAATCGCTCTCTGTGGCAAGAACCACAGGAGTTACCTTCTTTACATTCTTTTTCTTCTTTGCTGCACTAACAGTAAACAAAGAAGCACTCGCCACGAGGACGAGTGCTGTCATTAAATATTTCTTCATTTCTTATAAGTCCTCTACTCAAAATGAGTTCCCACAAAAATTACTTGCCACCTACAGAAATCAACTCAATCTTGAAGATCAATACTGAGAATGGCTTGATCTGACCCTGCTCGCGCTCACCGTAAGCCAACTGCTGAGGGATGTAAACCTCCCAAACAGAACCTGCTGGCATGTGAACCAAAGCCTCGGTCCAACCCTTGATAACCTGGTTAGCACGGAGATCTACAGCCTGACCACGCTTGAAAGATGAATCGAATACCTTACCGTCGATAGTCTTACCCTCGTAGTTAACCTTTACCATAGATGTATCCTTTGGCATAGGGCCGTTACCCTCCTTGATTACCTTATACTGAACACCTGAAGGAAGAGTTACCACTCCTGGCTTCTTCTTGTTGGCAGCGAGGAACTTCTCACCAGCCACCTTGTTAGGACCATATTCCTTCTCCATGTTCTTAGCCTTGATGGCCATCATCTTAGCCTGTGCCACCTGAGCAGCCTGCTCTACGGTCATCAAGCCTTTCTTGCCAGTAGTACCGGTGATGAAACCTGCCATGAAGTTCTTCAAAGAGATAGTCTTGGTTGAGTCGTCACCGAATACCTCGTGGTTGATACCCTTTACCATCTGGTTAGAAATCTGCTGACCAATCTGGATACCTGCGTAGTAAGCAGCCTTCTTCTTGTCGTCACCAGCGTTGGCACCGTCGTTAAGACCCTTGATAAAATCATCCATGTAAGCGGTATCCACGCCCATGCGCTCTACCATAAACTCCTTCAGACCCTGAGTCTGAGACATACCCATAGCATAGCTCATTGTATCAACATCGTTCTTGAGGTCTGCCTTTGGAGTAGAATTGCCACAAGCTACGAATGTAGCGGCAACACAAGCCACGAGGGCTCCGAAAAATAACTTTTTCATCTTTTCTGTTATGTTTATATTCTTTGTTCTCTTATATATGCGTCTATATTATATACGTCTCATCCGTGAGAATTACTTCACGGCAACGAGCTCTACATCGAAAATCAATGCTGAGAATGGAGGGATAGATGCACCTGCACCACGCTCGCCGTAACCCAACTGATAAGGGATGAAGAAACGATACTTCGCACCCTCGGTCATCAACTGAAGACCCTCGGTCCAACCAGCGATTACCTGGTTCAATGGGAAGGTAGCTGTCTGACCACGGTCGTATGAGCTATCAAACTTAGTACCATCGATGAGTGTACCCTCGTAGTGGCACTCCACCTGGTCGGTAGCCTTAGGAGCCTTACCATTACCCTCGCGCAAAATCTGATACTGCAAACCGCTCTTAGTAGTGATAACACCATCCTTCTTGCCGTTCTCGGCAAGGAACTTCTCACCAGCCTCCTTGGCAACCTTACCCTTCTCGGCAGCGGCAGCCTGAGCCTTAGCCTCCTGCTCTGCGAAGAAGTTCTGTACCAACTCCTGAGCCTCCTGCTCGTCAAGCTGGAGCTTACCGGCAATCGCATCCTTTACAGCCTGTGCAAAATCATCAATGTTCAAACTCTCTGCACCCATAGAAGCCAACTGGCGACCGATGCCAATGCCTAAAGCATAACTTACTTTATCCATAAATTTATCTTATAACTTTGTTTAATATTCTATATTTTATACTTATTGTCCTTAAAACGAGTGCAAAGATAACATTTTTCTTGCTGAAAACGATGCTATTTAAAGAAAAAATTGTAAATTTGTGCATTCTTAATAGAAAGATTAAGAAAATATGAATAAATAAAACGTGATAAGATGAAGAAACTCGTATTTTTAACCGGCGCTGGTATGTCTGTGGAGAGTGGTTTCAAAACTTTCCGTGGCAATGATGGATTGTGGGAAAACTATCCTGTGGAACAGATAGCAACCCATGAGGGATGGGAGGCTGACCCTACCCTAGTGACTAACTTCTACAATATGTTGCGCCATAAGCTCTATGCCGCTCAACCCAACGAGGGACATCTGCTTATCAAGGAACTGGAGAAGGATTTCGACGTGACGGTGATTACGCAGAACGTGGATAACCTGCACGAGAAGGCGGGCTCCAAGAACGTGATCCATCTGCATGGAGAACTCTCTAAGGTATGCTCTTCACGCGACCCTTACGACTATCGCTACGTGAAGGAATTGCCAGAGGATGACTGCGAGGTGGAACCTGGCACCAAGGCTGGCGATGGCAGTTTGCTGCGCCCGTTCATCGTCTTCTTCGGCGAGAGCGTTCCGATGATAGAACCTGCTGCCGAAGCGGTGCAGCAAGCCGACATCTTCGTCATCATCGGCACCTCACTCAATGTGTATCCTGCCGCAGGCCTGATTTCATACACCAAGCCTCATATCCCTATCTATCTGATAGACCCAGGTGCCGTGAACACCAATGGATACTACAAGATTCAACACATCATGAAGGGGGCTTCTGAGGGAATGAAGGAACTGACTGAAATACTGGAGAAATAAATAGATTTCTACCATCAGGTAGAAAGAAAGCCAGAGATTATCAAAGTATAAAAACTGAAAGAGATTATCAAAGTACAAAAGCTGAAAGAGGAGGCATCAACCGATGTCTCCTCTTCTGCTTTTATTGCCTTTTGGCTTTTTTGTCTTATATCGAAATGCCGATTATGCCGATGCTCTCGTTCCCATACGTGCCTCGGCCACGTTTACCACGTAGTCGCCGAGCTTCTCGCACTCCTGAATGATATCCATATACAGGGTGCCTACGCCGTAGGTGTAGAGATGGTTATCCACATCGTCCAGATTCTGGTTTCTCAACTGCGTACGGAAGTTGTTGATTTCCGTCTCAATATTATAGGTATGGTTCATGTTGATACTCTGGCGATCGTGGGCAAACATATAGTTCATCTGGGTCAATGACTCATCTACCAGCTTAAACATCTGATGGATATTCTCATTCTGCTTTGCCGTGAACTCTTCCTTGTTCTCTCCCTTGCGCTTGATGGTGCGGGCAAGATTGTAGCAGCTGTCACCAATACTCTCTATCTCAGAAATAGCACGCAACATCGAACGGATCTTCGCCTTGGTATCATCGCTGAGATGAGCATCGCTCACCTGGTCGAGATACTTGGCTATCTCTATCTCCATATTATCAGAAATACCCTCGTACTTCTCGATGCGCTCATATAGCTTATCGAATGTCTTGGCATCCTGGGTATCCAGCAACTCGTTCACCATACTGAACATACGGTGGATGCGCTCGCCGAAACTGCCAATCTCCTTCTGTGCCTCGAAGACCGAAAGCTCCGGTGTCTTCATGATACCCGACTGGATAAAGCGCAGGCGGAAATCCTCATCCTCCTTGTCTGCCTTAGGCTTGATAAGCTGGCAAACCACCTTTTCCAACTGCGGGATAAACCAGATGAGTACACCCGTATTGCATACATTGAAGCAGGTGTGGAACATCGCCAGAACGATAGGCAACAGAGTAGCCTTCTGGGCTGCCGACATACTGCCATTAGGATCATAACCCACAATAGAGCAGACGAAATCTACAAAAGGATAAAACAGGCAGAGAACCCAGATTACACCAAACACATTGAACACCAGATGCGCCAGGGCGGCACGGCGGGCCTGTGCATTGGCACCCAAGGCTGCAAGATTGGCAGTGGCTGTGGTTCCGATGTTCTCACCCATCACCAGGGCAATACCCAGATAGATAGGGAGTACGCCCGTAGAACAGAGCAGGATGGTGATGGCCATCACCGCTGCCGAACTCTGCACGATGCAGGTGATAAGCGTACCTATCAGCAGGAAGACCACGATGGTGAAATGGCTCTTCGTATCGAAGGAACCGAAGAAGTCGATAACTGCCGGATTATGCTCCAGGTCGAGTGCCTTACCCGCACTGCTCAACAATACGAGCGAGAAGAAGAGGAAGGCGATACCAAAGAGGAAATCTCCGAAATAACGGCGCTTCTTGCTATATATCAGCATGATGCCGAGGAAGAACGCCGGGAACACGACAATGGTTAAATCTACATTATAACCCAGCGACATAATCCATGCCGTAAAGGTGGTACCGATGTTGGCACCCATAATCACGGAAATGGCCTGTGCCAAGGTGAGCAAACCCGCATTCACGAAAGAAACCGTCATGACGGTGGTTGCAGAGGAACTCTGAACGGCACAGGTAATAAAGGTACCGGTAAGCATTCCCGTAAACCGGTTGGTAGTCATCGCTCCTAAAATGTGGCGCAACTGAGATCCTGCCATCTTCTGCAAGGCCTCACTCATCACCTTCATACCATAGATGAGCAACGCCAGAGAACCGAGAATCTGAAAAAAAATCACAAGATATTGACTTGTATCCATAATTAATTGTATTTGTGGAAATGTTTGTTACGTTTCGGTTGCAAATATAATAAGAAATCCGCTGATTACGAAATATCTGTGACGGATATTTCAAATTGTAACAGCATTGTAACATCAAAGGCGTTCCCAACCCCCAAAAGAAGCAGAAACATCGCTGTCGAAAAGAAGAAGCATACACCTTTCCTCTACGCTTCATCTACTCTGAAAAAAGGAGAAAAAGGCGGATTTTGCAGCCGATAATGTTACATATTTGATAAAAAACAAAAAAAGTTGCCAATAAACTTTGTAGTCTCCATTTTTTTTTGTTTCTTTGCCTTATAAAACTATTAACAGTCATATAACAGACATCATTATGGGAAAAGGTAAAAAAGGCGGCAAGAGAATGAACAAGGCGCAGCTCACCGAGATTCTGCAGGAATTCTTTGCCCAAAGGCCGGGCGAAACGCTCAGCTTTAAAGAAATATTCCGTTCCCTCCATCTCACTACGCATCCGCTCAAGATGCTGGCTATCGACATCATGGAGGAAATGGCATGGGATGACTATCTGGCTAAGGTAAGTGACAACTCTTACAGACTGAACCAGAGCGTCCAGGTGATGGAAGGCAAGTTTGTAAGAAAGGCGAATGGTAAGAACTCCGTCATCCCGGATGGCGAGGAGAATCCTATCTTCGTTTCCGAACGTAACTCGATGGGAGCGCTCAATGGCGACCGTGTGGAATTCACCTTCCTCGCACGCCGAAAGAATCACATCAAGGAGGCACAGGTCAACAAGATCCTGGAACGTGCCAAGGATACGTTCGTGGGACGACTGAAAGTGGATAAGGATCTGGCTTACCTCGTTACACCGAGCGATGTATTCGCCCACAACATCATCATTCCTAGAAGAAAGGTGAAGGGCGGAAAGACCGACGACAAGGCGGTGGTTCGCATCATCGAATGGCCTGACGGAGAAAACAAGAGTCCTATCGGTGAGGTGGTGGACATCCTCGGCCAAAAGGGCGACAACGATGTGGAGATGAACTCCATCCTCGCACAGTATGGTCTGCCTTACAAGTATCCGAAAAACGTAGAGGATGCTGCCAACAAGATTTCGGGCGAAATCACCGAACAGGATTACAAGGAACGTGAAGACTTCCGCAAAGTGTTCACCTGCACCATCGACCCGAAGGACGCCAAAGACTTTGACGATGCCTTGAGCATCCAGAGATTGGAGAATGGCAACTGGCAGGTGGGTGTTCACATCGCAGATGTTTCGCACTACGTCACGGAGGGCAGCATCATCGACAAGGAAGCCGTGAAGCGTGCCACTTCTGTCTATCTCGTAGATCGCACCATCCCGATGCTTCCTGAGCGTCTCTGCAACTTCATCTGCTCGCTTCGTCCTAACGAGGAAAAACTGGCATATAGCGTCATC